>JABFXD010000254.1 GCA_013361925.1 Streptomyces sp.
GTCCAGAACAACGGCTTCGCCATCTCCGTCCCGCTCGCCAAGCAGACCGCGGCCCCGTCGCTGGCCCACAAGGCCGTCGGCTACGGCATGCCCGGCCGGCTGGTCGACGGCAACGACGCGGCGGCCGTGCACGAGGTCCTCGCCGACGCCGTACGCCGCGCGCGTGAGGGCGGCGGACCCACCCTCGTCGAGGCCATCACGTACCGCGTGGAGGCCCACACCAACGCCGACGACGCGACCCGCTACCGCGGTGACACGGAGGTCGACGCCTGGCGCGACCACGACCCGATCAAGCTCCTGGAGCACGAGCTGACCACGCGCGGGCTCCTCGACGACGCCGGCATACAGGCCGCCCGCGACGCCGCCGAGACCATGGCCGCCGACCTGCGCGAGCGCATGAACCAGGACCCGGCGCTCGACCCCATGGACCTGTTCGACCACGTCTACGCCGAGCAGACCCAGCAACTTCGCGAGCAGCGGGCCCAGTTGCAGGCCGAGCTCGAAGCAGAGGGGGAGACTCCATGACCACCGTCGCGGTGAAGCCCGCCACCATGGCGCAGGCCCTCACGCGCGCGATGCGCGACGCGATGGCCGCCGACCCCACCGTCCATGTCATGGGCGAGGACGTCGGCACCCTCGGCGGTGTCTTCCGCGTCACCGACGGCCTCGCCAAGGAGTTCGGCGAGGACCGCTGCACCGACACCCCGCTCGCCGAGGCCGGCATCCTCGGCACGGCCGTCGGCATGGCGATGTACGGGCTCAGGCCGGTCGTGGAGATGCAGTTCGACGCGTTCGCCTACCCGGCGTTCGAGCAGCTGATCAGCCATGTCGCCCGGATGCGCAACCGCACGCGCGGCGCGATGCCCCTGCCGATCACCATCCGGGTCCCCTACGGCGGCGGCATCGGCGGCGTCGAGCACCACAGCGACTCCTCCGAGGCGTACTACCTGGCGACCCCGGGGCTCCACGTCGTCACACCGGCCACGGTCGCCGACGCCTACGGCCTGCTGCGCGCCTCGATCGCCTCCGACGACCCGGTCGTCTTCCTCGAACCCAAGCGCCTGTACTGGTCGAAGGACTCCTGGAACCCGGACGAGCCGCAGAGCGTTGAGCCGATAGGCCGCGCGGTGGTGCGGCGCTCGGGCCGGAGCGCCACACTCATCACGTACGGGCCGTCCGTACCCGTCTGCCTCGAAGCCGCCGAGGCGGCCCGGGCCGAGGGGTGGGACCTCGAAGTCGTCGACCTGCGCTCCCTGGTGCCGTTCGACGACGAGACGGTCTGCGCCTCGGTACGGCGGACCGGACGCGCGGTCGTCGTACACGAGTCGGGCGGGTTCGGCGGCCCGGGCGGGGAGATCGCGGCCCGTGTCACGGAGCGCTGCTTCCACCATCTGGAGGCGCCGGTGCTGCGCGTGGCCGGGTTCGACATCCCCTACCCGCCGCCGATGCTGGAGCGTCACCACCTGCCCGGCGTGGACCGGATCCTGGACGCGGTGGGGCGTCTGCAGTGGGAGGCCGAGAGCTGATGGCACAGGTGTTGGAGTTCAAGCTCCCCGACCTCGGGGAGGGGCTCACCGAGGCGGAGATCGTCCGCTGGCTGGTGGAGGTCGGTGACGTCGTCGCCGTCGACCAGCCGGTCGTCGAGGTCGAGACCGCCAAGGCGCTGGTCGACGTGCCCTGCCCCTACGGCGGTGTCGTCACGGCCCGCTTCGGCGAGGAGGGCACGGAACTGCCCGTCGGGGCGCCGCTGATCACCGTCGCGGTGGGCGCGCCTGCCTCCGCCTCCGGCGGTTCGGCGGAGGAAGCCGACGCGAAGACCGAGGGGTCCGGGAACGTGCTGGTGGGATACGGCACCTCGGAGGCTCCCGCGCGGCGCAGAAGGGTACGGACGCCTGCGGCGCCCAAGGCGGCCAACGGGCGCCCTGCGGTTCCCGACGTGGTGGAGGGGCCGGTTCCGGTGATCTCCCCGCTGGTGCGCAGGCTGGCCCGGGAGAACGGCCTCGATCTGCGGGAGTTGACCGGGTCAGGACCCGAGGGGCTGATCCTGCGGGCGGACGTGGAGTACGCGCTGCGGGCGGCGACGGCCCAGGGGCGCCCCGCGTCCCTGCCGACCGGTATCCCGGAAGCGACGCCCGCTGGGGAACCGACGCCCACGCCGACGGCCCTCACCGGCCCCGCCGCCGGAGGCATCCGCACCCCCCTCAAGGGCATCCGCGGTGCCGTCGCCGACAAGCTGTCCCGCAGCCGGCGCGAGATCCCGGACGCCACCTGTTGGGTGGACGCCGACGCGACCGAACTCATGCGGGCGCGTGCCGCGATGAACGCGGCCGGGGGACCGAAGATCTCCTTGCTCGCCCTGCTGGCCCGCATCTGCACGGCGGCCCTCGCCCGCCACCCCGAGCTCAACTCCACGGTCGACATGGCGGCCAGGGAGGTCGTCCAGTTCGACGAGGTGCACCTCGGCTTCGCCGCCCAGACCGAGCGCGGCCTGGTCGTGCCCGTCGTCCGGGACGCGCACGCGCGGGACGCCGAGTCGCTGTCCGCGGAGTTCGCCCGGCTGACCGAGGCCGCCCGCACGGGGAGTCTCACGCCCGGGGAACTCACCGGCGGGACCTTCACGTTGAACAACTACGGCGTCTTCGGCGTCGACGGTTCCACGCCGATCATCAACCACCCCGAGGCCGCCATGCTCGGCGTCGGCCGCATCATCCCCAAGCCGTGGGTGCACGAGGGAGAGCTGGCGGTACGACAGGTCGTCCAGCTGTCGCTCACCTTCGACCACCGCGTCTGCGACGGCGGCACGGCGGGCGGCTTCCTGCGCTACGTGGCGGACTGCGTCGAACAACCGGCGGTGCTCCTGCGCACGCTCTGACCGGGG
>JABFXD010000953.1 GCA_013361925.1 Streptomyces sp.
ACGCGTCGCAGTCCGCGAAGTCCACGGTCAGCAGCTCCGGCGTCACCTGCGGGGTGTCCATGCCGATCAGCAGCGCCGGACCCGTGCAGTGCGCGAAGGCGTCCGCGAGACGTTCGTCGAGGCCGCCCGCGCACTGTCGTACGACGTCGAAGCCGGGCGGCAGCCAGGGGCCGGGCTCCCCGGAGAGGACCAGCAGCCTGCGGTCGGCCGGGGTCGACGCGACCGTGCGCAGGGTGTCCGCGAGGGACGCCTCCGCCAGGGCCGCCGCCTCCTCGGGGGTGAAGGGCGGGGTCAGCCGGGTCTTCACCCGGCCCGGCACCGGTTCCTTGGCGATGACGAGGAGTGTGGTCACCGTACGGCCCTCCCGGCGGTCGGCGGCTCGGCCAGGACGCGGCTCATGTCCCGTACCGCCTGCCAGGTCCCGCGCCAGGTGCCGGTCACCTTCGAGGCGCCGGTGCGGGGAAGGTAGGGGACGTCGTGCTCGGTGATCCGCCAGCCCGCGTCGGCCGCGCGGACCACCATCTGGAGGGGGTAGCCGCTGCGCCGGTCGCTGAGGCCGAGGGCGAGCAGGGGCTCGCGGCGGGCGGCGCGGAGCGGGCCCAGGTCGTGCAGGCGCAGTCCGGTGCGGCGGCGCAGCATGCGGGCGAGGGCGAGGTTGCCGGCGCGGGCGTGCGCGGGCCAGGCGCCCCGGGTCTGCGGGCGGCGCCGGCCGAGGACCAGGTCGGCCTGCCCGTCCAGGACTTCGCGGACGAAGGGGAGCAGGAGGCCGGGGTCGAGGGAGGCGTCGCAGTCGCAGAAGCAGACCACCTCGGCGGTGGCCGCCGTCAGCCCGGCGTGGCAGGCCGCGCCGAAGCCGCGGCGCGGTTCGTGCACGACGGTCGCGCCGAGCCGGCGGGCGAGGTCGGCGGAGCCGTCGGTGGAACCGTTGTCGACGACGAGGGCGCGCCAGCCCGCCGGAATCCGGCCCAGCACCCAGGGCAGGGCCTCGGCCTCGTTCAGGCAGGGGAGCACCACGTCGACGTCGGAAGGTGTCGTCGTCACGGTTTCACCCTACGAACGAGAATCAGGCATATCGGACTCCCGCTCCTTACGAAACGCGGACGTCGGCCGCCCGGGGGCCGCTCGGGTGCGGCGTCGGAGGGTGCCCGGTGCCAGGCTGGAGGCATGCAGCAGCCGAATGTGGACGGCGGTCCCTCCCGGATCCTCGTCGTCGACGACGATCCGACCGTCGCCGAGGTCGTCGCCGGGTATCTGGACCGCGCGGGATACCTGGTCGACCGGGCCGACGACGGGCCGACCGCCCTGACCCGTGCCGCCGCCCACTGGCCCGACCTGGTCGTCCTGGACCTGATGCTGCCCGGCATGGACGGCCTGGAGGTGTGCCGCCGGATGCGTGGCCACGGGCCGGTGCCGGTCATCATGCTCACCGCCCGGGGCGACGAGGACGACCGCATCCTCGGCCTGGAGGTCGGCGCCGACGACTACGTCACCAAGCCCTTCAGCCCCCGCGAGCTGGTCCTGCGGGTGGAGTCGGTACTGCGCCGCAGCAGACCGGCCGGCGGCGGCCAGCGACTGGGCGCGGCCGGTCTGGTGCTGGACCCCGGGGCCCGCCGGGCGGTCAAGGACGGCACGGAACTCGCCCTCACCCTCCGGGAGTTCGACCTGCTCTCCTTCTTCCTGCGGCATCCGGGGCGGGCGTTCAGCCGGGAGGACCTGATGCGTGAGGTGTGGGGCTGGGACTTCGGCGACCTGTCGACCGTCACGGTCCATGTCCGCCGGCTGCGCGGCAAGGTCGAGGACGATCCGGCCCGGCCGCGTCTCATCCAGACGGTGTGGGGCGTCGGCTACCGCTTCGAACCGGGGGGTGAGTGAGCATGCGTGACACTCTCCTCATCGCCGTGTACGCCTTCGTCGGCGCCGCCGCCACGGGCCTCGCCGGAGCGGCCGTGCTCCGGGTCGTCCGGCGCCGCTCGCTGACCGCGTCCATGGCGGTCGTCGCCGCCGTCGGCGTGGTCGCGATGCTGGCCGGGACCCTCGCGGTCGCCTGGGCGATGTTCCTGTCCCCGCACGATCTGAAGGTCGTCACCACGGTCGTGGCGATGGCGGCCGTGGTGTCGCTGGCGACGGCGCTGCTGCTGGGCCGCTGGGTCGTCGCGCGCAGCCGCGAACTCACCGTGGCCGCGCGCTCGTTCGGCGACGGCGGGAAGTTCGCCGCTCCCGCGGCTCCCGCCACCGCCGAACTCGACTCGCTGAGCCGAGAGTTGGCGGCCACCAGCGCCAAGCTCGCCGAATCCAGGGAGCGCGAGCGGGCGTTGGAGACCTCACGGCGTGAACTGGTCGCCTGGATCTCGCACGATCTGCGCACCCCGCTGGCCGGCCTGCGCGCCATGTCGGAGGCGCTGGAGGACGGCGTCGCCACCGACCCCGACCGCTACCTCCGCCAGATCCGCACCCAGGTCGAGCGCCTCAACGACATGGTCGGCGACCTCTTCGAGCTCTCCCGCATCCACGCGGGCACGCTGCCGCTGTCGTACACCCGTATCTCCCTCTACGACCTGGTCGGCGACGCGCTCGCGGGCGCCGATCCGCTGGCCCGGGAGCTGGGCGTGCAGCTGGTGGGCGGCCGGGTCGAGCCGCTGCCGGTGGAGGTGGACCCCAAGGAGATGAGCCGGGTCCTGGGCAACCTGCTGGTCAACGCCATCCGCCGGACCCCGGCCGACGGAACGGTGGCGGTGGCCGCCGAGCGCGGCACCGGCGGCGCGGTCGTCCTGTCCGTCACGGACGGCTGCGGGGGCATCCCCGAGGAGGACCTGCCCCGCGTCTTCGACACCGGCTGGCGCGGCAGCCACGCCCGTACCCCTCCGGCGGGCGCGGGCCT
>JABFXD010000837.1 GCA_013361925.1 Streptomyces sp.
TCGGGGCGGGTGTGGGACATCGGGCTGGATCGGGTGCCGGAGGGGGAGTTGAGGGTGCGGGTCCTGCCAGGGGTTGAAGGGGACGGTGGTGTGTATGTGGCGGAAGGGGGACGCCGGGACATCGCGGTCATCGAGCGGGTGGAGTTGGTGACTGTTCGCCGTTGGGCTGTGGGGTGAGTTGTCGGGTGCGGGTTCGTCGTAGCTGGTCGCGCCCCGCGGCGGAGCCGCATATCGGCACAGCCCCGCGCCCCCGAAAAGGCGGCGTTGCACGGCCGTATGCTGGGGGCGATCCCCGTCCTTTCACTGAGGAAGACACCTCCGATGAGCCCTCGGTCCGCCGACTCTCCCACCCCCAAGGGGCGCAGTCGACGTAACTTCGCGGGGGCCCGGCCCGTCATGGCTGACGTGGCTCGGATGGCCGGGGTGTCCAAGCAGACCGTTTCCCGGGTGCTCAACGATCATCCCGCTGTGCGGGACGAGACCCGGGAGGCGGTGCGGGAGGCGATGCGGGTGCTCGGGTACCGGCCCAGTGCCAGTGCCCGGTCGCTGGCCAGTGGGCGGACCCGGATGGTCGGGGTGATCTCCTTCGACGCCGCCCGCTACGGGCCCGCCAGCATCCTCACCGCCATCAACACCGCCGCCCAGGAAGCCGGTTACCTGCTCAGCTCCATCGCCCTCGACGACACCGCCGACCACGCCACCGTCGCCGAGGCCGTGCAGCGGCTGTCCGCCGAGGGTGCCGACGGGGTGATCGCCATCGCCCCGCAGCACCGGGTGGGGCAGGCGCTCGCCGACACCCGGCTCGGCACCCCGCTGGTCGTCATGGAGAACGAGATCAGGGGCGGCACGCCCCTCGCCACCGCCGACTCCCGGGGCGGCGCCCACAAGGCCACCGAGCATCTGCTGACCCTCGGGCACGCCACCGTGTGGCACATCGCGGGACCGGCCGGCTGGACCTCCGCCGACCAGCGGGTGGCCAGCTGGCAGGACACCCTCAAGGCGGCCGGCGCCGAGATCCCCCCGCCGCTCGCCGGCGACTGGAGCGCCGACTCCGGCTACGAACTGGGCCGGGAGCTGGCCCGCCGCACGGACGTCACCGCCGTGTTCGCCTCCAACGACCAGATGGCCCTCGGGCTGCTGCACGCCCTCCATGAGGCGGGCCGCCGGGTCCCCGACGACATCAGCGTCGTCGGCTACGACGACATCCCCGAGGCCGCCCACTTCCTGCCCCCGCTGACCACCGTACGGACGGACTTCGCGGAGATCGGGACGCGGTTGCTGCGGCTGCTGCTCGATCGGATCGACGGGCGCGCCGAGGCCGAGAGGGAGGACGAGTCGATGATTCCCGTCGAGCTCGTCGTGCGGCGCAGCTCCGGGCGGCCGGGGCGGGGCTGACGGTCGGTCCGGCCGGGTGGTCACCCGTTCGGGGGTGGGGAAAGGGGCCTGGTCGAACGCGGGTGCGGGGTGTCGAATGTCGGGGCGAAAGATACGCCCGAGGCATCCCCGGACTTTGTTGTGATCGGCGTCACAAGAGGTCTACCGTGAAATGGCTGGGAGGACTCCGCCGGGGGCGAGCCGAACGGAGGCACGCCACCTGGCCCACCTCCGGGTGAGGGAAGTGATTCTGTTGTCCGTCTCCTGGGACGACATCGGTGGGCTCGTCGACGCCCACGAACGATTCCTGGCCGGTGCGCGGGTCGACGCGGACGTCCGGGACTCGGTCCTGGACTCCTGGAAGCGGTGCCGCTCCGCGGGGCTCGAACCGGACCAGCTGCTTGTGCCCTACGCTGCCGACCTCACCCTCGACGACGCGTTCCTGCACGCCGCCGACCCGGTCCTCGCCGACCTGGCCGTCTCGCTCACCGACGCCGGCACGACCATCGCCCTGTGCGACGGACTGGGCCGGATGATCCAGCGGCTCGGCGGCGGGCGACGGCTGTGCGACCGGCTCGACGAGGTGCGGTTCGCCCCCGGGTTCGACGCGTCCGAACGAGTCGTCGGCACCAACGGCGTCGGCACCGCGCTCGCCGAACGCGGCCCCGTCTACGTCGTCGGCCGGGAGCACTTCGCCGACTGCCTCCAGCCCTTCGCCTGCGCCGGCGCCCCGGTTCGCAACCCGCTCAGCGGACGCATCGAGGCGGTCCTCGACCTCACCTGTCTGCGCGACGAGGGCGATCCCGCCATGCTGCGGCTGGTCCGCGAGGCCGCGCACGCGATCGAGGCCCGGCTGCTGGACCAGGCCACCGAACGGGAGCGGGCGCTGCTCGCGGCGTACCGGCGGGCCGTCGGCGCCTCGACGGAGTGGCGCCAGCCCGCGCAGGGCACCGACACCTACGGCGACGAGCTGAGCCGCGTCGACCGGGCCGTCCTGCGCGAGAAGGCCGAGGAACTCCTCGCCTCGCCGCACCGCACCCTCGACGAGGTGACCCTCTCCGGCGGCCGCACCGCCACGCTGCTGCGCCGTCAGGTCCAGGGCGCGGCGGGAGAGACGGGCGTCGTCGTCGAGGCCCGCATCCTCGGCAGCCAGCGGCTGCGCCAGGTCACGGTCACCACGCGTCCGGTGTCGGTCCAGGTGCTGCCCGTGGCGCCGCCGACCGGGCCGGCGCCGGCCTCCTCCCCGGCGCCGGCCGTGACACTGGCTTCGGCCCCGAGCGCGACCGGGGTACCGACTCCGCCCCCGGCGCCGACCGCGACGCTGACCTCGGCGCCTGCCGCGACTGCGGCGCCGGCTGCGATCCCGGCCGTGGCATCGGCCTCGGCGCCGAGCGCGACTGTGGCGCCGGCCCCGGCCCCCGTGTCGGCCGCGACGTTGGCTTCGGCGTCGGGTGCGACTGGGGCGCCGGCTGCGATCCCGGCCGTGGCATCGGCCTCGCCCC
>JABFXD010000076.1 GCA_013361925.1 Streptomyces sp.
CGACCGCTTCCATCCGGTCATCAGTACGGTGTCCAGCGCGACGGGCGTGGTCAGGAACTCCCCGTTGAACAGCCGCGCCAGCTCGGCGACCGTCATGCCGTGCGCCTGCGAGATCGGCTGCCTGCCGATGAAGGTGGCGAACTCCTTGTGCAGGACCGGCCCTTCGGCGGAGCGGCCGGTGACCGGGTTCGGGCGGTCGAGCACCACGAACCGTTTCCCGGCGAGCTGGGCCGCCTCCATGCAGTCGTAGAGCGTCCAGATGTACGTGTAGAAGCGCGCGCCCACGTCCTGGATGTCGAAGACGACGGTGTCGACGCCGGACGCGGTGAAGACGTCGGCGAGGGGTTGGCCGCTCTTCAGATAGGTGTCGTAGACCGGGAGCCCGGTGGCGGGGTCGTCGTAGCGGCCCTCGGAGCCGCCGGCCTGTGCGGTGCCGCGGAAGCCGTGTTCCGGGCCGAAGACCGCCCGGAGGTCCACGTGAGGATCGGCGTGCATGACGTCGACGATGTGCCGGGCGTCCCGGGTGATGCCGGTGGGGTTGGTGACGATTCCTACGCGTTGGCCGTTCAGGAGGGTGTAGCCGTCAGCTGCGAGGCGTTCGAAGCCGGTGCGCAGGCGGCGGTGCGTGGCCGCGGAGGCGGGGGGTGCGGAGGAGAGTGCGGTTGCTGCCGTGGTCGCTGCGAGGAGTGCTCGTCTGGATAGGCGCATGAGGTGCACGTTAAGCGCTTCCGCAGGTTGTGTGGAGAGTGCGGGCCGCCAGTGGCTGGTCGCGCCCACGCGGCGGAGCCGCAAGTCGATACAGCCCCGCGCCCCTCAGCGGCATCAGCGCGACCCTTCCGTGATACATACCGACCGGTTAGTCTGGCCGTCTCCGCAGAGCCGCAGTCGAAGGAGATTGATGGTGGAAGCCTTGCAGGGTGCCGGTGTCGTCGTCACCGGAGCCGGAGGGGGGATCGGGGCCGCCCTCGCGCGGCGGTTCGCTGCCGAAGGGGCCCGGGTCGTCGTCAACGACCTCGATGCCGGTCGGGCCAAGGCTGTTGCCGAGGAGATCGGTGGCATCGCGGTCGCCGGGGATGCCTCCGCCGTCGTCTCGGAGGCCCTCGCCGCGCTCGGTGGCACCGTTGACGTCTACTGCGCCAACGCCGGGGTCGCCTTCGGCGGGCCCGAGGTGGACGACCTCGCCGATGCCAAGGCCTGGGAGCTGTCCTGGGACGTCAACGTGATGGCACATGTGCGTGCCGCCCATGAACTGCTCCCGGGATGGCTGGAGCGGGGGAGCGGGCGGTTCGTGTCGACCGTGTCCGCGGCCGGGCTGCTGACCATGATCGGGGCCGCCCCGTACGCCGTCACCAAGCACGGGGCGTACGCCTTCGCCGAGTATCTGTCGCTGACCTACCGGCACCGGGGCGTCAAGGTCCACGCCATCTGTCCGCAGGGCGTGCGCACCGACATGCTGGCCGCCACCGGCACCGCGGGCGACCTGGTGCTCAAGCCGACCGCCGTCGAGCCGGAGGACGTCGCCGAGGCGCTGTTCCGGGGCATCGAGGAGGACCGCTTCCTGATCCTTCCGCACCCCGAGGTCGCCGCCTACTACCAGGCCCGCGCCGCCGAGCCCGACCGCTGGCTGGCCGGCATGAACCACATCCAGCAGAAGTGGGAGGAGGCGCGGTGACCGACTCCCTGTACGCCGCCAAGCCCTGGGTCGCCCTCCTCAACGACGCCCAGCGCGCGCCCATGGACCCCGCCGACTCCCTCGTCCACGCTCTGCGAAGGGCTGCCGGTGACGTCCCCGACCGCACCTTCCTCGCCTACTTCGACGGGCGGCTCAGCTACCGCGAGGTCGACGAGCTGAGCGACTCCGTCGCCGGGCATCTCGCCGCCCGGGGCCTGGAGCGCGGCGACCGGGTGGCGATCCTGCTCCAGAACTCGCCGCACTTCGTGATCGCCCTGCTGGGCGCGTGGAAGGCGGGCGCGATCGTCGTGCCCGTCAACCCCATGTACAAGGCGGGGGAGGTCACCCACGTCCTGCGGGACGGCGAGGTGGCCGCGCTGATCTGCTCCGACCGGGCCTGGGAGTCGTATCTGCGCGAGACGGCCGCGGACTCGCCGGTGCGGATCGTGCTCACCGGCTGCGAGCTGGACTTCCAGACGCGCGACGACGCGCGCGTGCTGGCCTTCGAGCGGCTGCCGCAGGCCGCCGACGCCGACGACCTGGCCGCCGTGGCCCGCGCGGGCCACCAGGCGCCCGAGGGCCGTGACCCGGCCCCCTCCGACGTCGCGCTCATCAGCTACACCTCGGGCACCAGCGGCGCCCCCAAGGGCGCCACCAACACGCACGCCAACATCATGTGCAACGCCGAGCGGCAGCGCATGGGCCTGGCGCTGCCGGACGCGCCGGTCTACTACGCGCTCGCCCCGCTGTTCCACATCACCGGGATGGTGTGCGAGCTGGGGGCCTGTCTCAACAGCGCGGGCACGCTGGTGCTGACGTACCGCTTCGAGACGGGTGTCGTGCTGGAGGCGTTCGCCGAGCACCGGCCGCACTACACCGTCGGCCCGTCCACCGCCTTCATGGCGCTGGCCGCCCACCCGGACGTCACCCCGGACCACTTCTCGTCCTTCGTGAACATCTCCTCCGGTGGCGCCCCCGTGCCGCCCGCGCTGGTGGAGAAGTTCCGGGCGGGCTTCGGGCCGTACATCCGCAACGGCTACGGGCTCACCGAGTGCACCGCGCCCTGCGCCTCCGTGCCGCCCCAGCTGGAGGCGCCCGTCGACCCGGTGTCCGGGACGCTGGCCGTGGGCCTGCCGGGGCCCGAGACGGTCGTGCGCATCGTCGACGACCAGGGCGCCGAGGTGCCCTTCGG
>JABFXD010000410.1 GCA_013361925.1 Streptomyces sp.
GCCGGACTACGCCTACCCCTACGACAAGCTCGACCGCCTGTGGAAGACGGTCCTGCTCCACCAGTTCCACGACATCCTGCCGGGCTCGTCCATCGCCTGGGTGCATCGCGAGGCCGAGGCCGAGTACGCCCGTGTCGCCGAGGAGCTGGAGGCGCTGACGGCGGAGGCGGTCGGGGCACTGGGCGGCGGCGGTGAGCGGGTCTTCAACACCAGCCCGTACGACCGCAACGAGGTGATCCGCACGGAGGCCGGCGAGCTGGCGTACGTGTCGGTGCCGGCGAACGGCAGCGCTCCGGCAGTGGCCGCCGAGCCCTCGCACCCCGTGACGGTCGAGGGCCGCGTGCTCGACAACGGCCTGGTGCGGGTGGAGGTGGCCGAGGACGGCACGCTCGCCTCGGTGTACGACCTCCGGGCCCAGCGCGAAGTCCTCGCCGACCAGGGCAACCTGCTGCGGCTGCACACCGACCTCCCGAACTACTGGGACGCCTGGGACATCGACAAGCACTACCGCAACCGGTACACGGACCTGCTGGAGGCCTCGTCGGTCGAGGTCGTCTCGGACGACCCGCTGCGCGCCGCCGTCCGCGTCACGCGCGACTTCGGCAAGGGCTCCAAGCTGGTCCAGACCATCACCCTGCGGGCCGGCAGCCCCCGCATCGACTTCGAGACCGAGATCGACTGGCACGAGGCCGAGAAGATCCTCAAGGCCGGCTTCCCGGTGGACGTCCGCGCCGCGCACTCCTCCGCCGAGATCCAGTTCGGCCACATCCAGCGCCCCACGCACACCAACACCAGCTGGGAGGCGGCCCGCTTCGAGGTCTCAGGCCACCGCTGGGTGCACGTCGGCGAGCCGGGCTACGGCGTCGCCGTCATCAACGACTCGACATACGGCCACGACGTCACCCGCACGGTCCGCGAGGACGGCGGTACGACGACCAAGGTCAGCCTCAGCCTGGTGCGCGCCCCGCGCATCCCGGACCCCGAGGCCGACCAGGGCAAGCACCGCTTCACCTACGCGCTGCTCCCCGGCGCGAGCATCGAGGACGCGGTCGCCGAGGGCTACGCCCTCAACCTGCCGCTCCGCGTGGCCGACGCGGCGGGCGCGCCCGAGCCGGTCGTCTCGGTCGACGGCGACGGCATCACCGTGGAGGCGGTCAAGCTCGCCGACGACGGGTCCGGTGACGTGGTGGTGCGCCTGTACGAGTCGCGGGGCGGCCGTGCGCAGGGGCTGCTGCGGACCGGCTTCCCGCTCACGGGGGCCGACGTCACCGACCTGCTGGAGCGCCCCCTGGAGGCCGCGAACGTCACGGACGGCACGGTCTCCGTCGCGCTGCGGCCCTTCCAGATCCTGACGCTCCGACTCCGGAGGGGGTGACCCGTGGTGATGCAACCGTGGTTCACCGACGCCAAGTTGGGGATCTTCGTCCACTGGGGGATCTACGCCGTCGACGGCGTCCAGGAGTCCTGGTCGTTCTACGACGACATCGTGCCGCACGACCGGTACATGTCCCAGCTGGAGCGCTTCACCGGCGCCAAGTACGACCCGCGCGAGTGGGCCGACCTGTTCGCCCGCGCGGGTGCCAAGTACGCGGTGCTGACGACCCGTCACCACGACGGAGTGGCCCTGTGGGACACGGAGTTCGGCGACCTGAACCTCGGCAGGGACTACCTCGGCCCCTACGCCGAGGCCCTGCGGGAGAAGGACCTCAAGGTCGGCTTCTACTACTCCCACTCCGACTGGAACCACCCCGACTACGCCAGCACCCGCAAGCCCGGCCGACCGCCGGAGCAGGAGGACAACCGGTACTCCGAGTGCGCGGCCGAGGACGAGGACCTGGCGGCCTGGGAGAGGTTCCTCGCCTACCGCGACGGCCAGATCCGCGAACTGGCCTCCCGCTACCGCCCGGATCTGATGTGGTTCGACGGCGAGTGGGACCGCAGCGAGGAACAGTGGCGCATCCCGGAACTGGCCGCGCTCATACGGTCGTACGTGCCGGACGTCGTGTTCAACGCGCGCATGCTCAGCGAGGGCGACTACGCCACCCCGGAACAGGGCGCCCCCATCGAACCCCCGTCGGGACCCTGGGAGTTGTGCCTCACCATCAACGACTCGTGGGGTTACCAGCACGCCGACCACAACCACAAGTCGCTCACCCAGCTCATCCGCTACTTCACCGAGACCATCGGGGGCGGCGGCAACCTGCTGCTCGACGTCGGCCCCATGGAGGACGGCACCATCCCGCAGCCTCAGGTGGAGCGCCTGGAAGGGCTGGGGGAGTGGATCGGCAGACACGCCGAGGCCGTGTACGGCACGGTGCGCGGGCTGCCGGCCGGGCACCACTACGGGCCGAGCACCCTCTCCGCCGACCGCCGCACGCTGTATCTGACCCTCTTCGACATCCCGCGCGCCGAGATCGGCGTCCGTGGTCTCGTCACCCCGGTCCGCAGGGTCACCGTCCTCGGTACCGGGGCCGAGCTCGGCCATCGGGTCGTCGGCGGGCTGCACGACGCGGTGGGCGTGCTGTGGATCGACCCGCCCGCGCTGACCGACCTCGACCCGCACGCGACGGTGCTCGCGGTGGAGCTGGACGGGGAGCTTGAGCTGTACCGGGGCGCCGGCCGGTTCTGAGGACCGGACGGTTCTGTCTGAGGACCGGCCGGTTCTGAGGGAGGGCTTCGGGGGTTTCCCATCAAGAATTAAGAGAGCGGTGAGTAACCAGGTCACGGCGGGTTTTCGGCCCGCCGTGACCTCTCTCGTTTCCCTGCCTGACACCTTCGCGTCGCCCGCCGCCCCTGGGATGCGGAACGCAGAGGCGCGAGAGAGAGGTGGCCCCGTGCGAGACCCCCGCATGTCAGCGATCGGCAAGGGACTGAGGCGTCGAGGGAGGCTGATGAAGGAGGCGGTGAGCCCACCGCGCCGGAACCTGGACGCCGTACCCGCACCCCGGCCCGGGCCCGCCACCGCCGACCGGTACACCGCCCCGTGCGCCCCGCGCCTCGTGGAGTCACCGGTGTTCGTGCTGTCGTCCGTCCGCTCGGGCTCGACCCTCCTGCGGGTGCTCCTGAACAGCCACAGCCGGATCCGCGCCCCGCACGAGATGCATCTGCGCACCCTGCACGTGGAGTTGAGCCGTGACTTCACCGCGGAGGCCATGAAGGCACTCGAACTGGACCGGCGGGAACTGGAACACGTGCTCTGGGACCGGGTCCTGCACCTCGAACTCGCCCGCAGCGGCAAGGACGTCATCGTCGACAAGACCCCGGCGAACGCCCTCATCTGGCCCCGGCTGCACCGATGTTGGCCGCAGGCGAAGTTCATCGTCCTGCTGCGCCACCCGGGCGCGGTCATCACCTCACTCACCAACCGCCGTACGGATCCCGACCACGAGGCCATCCGGGCGGAAGTCCTTGATTACGCACAGAAGTTGGAGGAGGCGCGCGTGAACCTCGACGTGCACGTGATCACGTACGAGGAACTCACCGCCGAGCCGGAGCGGACCACCCGCGGTCTGTGCGACTACCTCGGTGTGCCGTGGGAGCACACCATGCTGGACTACGGGGACCAGGATCACGGTGCCTTCCGCCCCCAGCTCGGCGACTGGAGCAGCACCATCAAGTCGGGCCGCGTCCAGCCCGCGCGCCCGGCGGACCCGGAGACCGAACTACCCCCACGCCTGGCCGAGTTGGCGCGGGCGTGGGGGTATCGGTCCGGTTGAGCGTCAGCCGGTGAAACCGGCCGTGATCGAGGTGAACTGCCAGTTGTTCTGGCTGATGCCGGAGCAGTTGCTGACCACGCCGCCACCCGCGCACGGCCGGTCACGGTTGACCGACCAGAACGCGAGACGGGCGATGTGGTGCGAGTTCGCCCAGTCGCGGATCTGCGTCCAGATGGCGGGGCTCGTCAGTTCCTGCTGGTCGCTGAGCCCGTTCATGCCGGAGATGCCGATGTGGGCGTAGGCCGTCGCGTCGTCCCACCCGAAGGTGGACTTCAGCTTGGCCTTCAGCCCCTCCGTCGCGTTCACGGTGTTGCCGTACATGTCGGAGCCGCCGCCGAAGTCGAACGGCATGATGGTGAAGACGTCGATGTCGGCGCCGATGGACTTGGCCTGCTCGATCAGCCGGTTGCCGTAGTAGGTGGGTCCGGTGGTCGAGGTGCCGAAGGTGACGATGGTCCTCAGGCCGGGGTTGTTGGCCTTGACCGTCTTCAGCGCGGTGAGGATCCTCGCCTGCACGGCCTCGTTCTCGAACTCGTCCGTGTTCTCGATGTCCATGTCGATCGCCTTGAGCGAGTAGGCGTCGATCACCTTCTGGAGGGCTGCGGCGAGCGCACTGGCGGAGGAGCAGTTGGCGCCGAGCTTGCTGCCCTGCCAGCCGCCGAACGAGGGCACGATGTCCCCGCCCGCCGAGCGGATCTGGTTGATGACGGTCTGGTCGACGCCGCCGGTCAGCGGCCGGGCGCTGTCCCACATGGGGTTGCAGCCGCCGCCGTCGAGCATGAACGCCATCGTGAACCACTTGATGCCGGTCGAGCTCATCACGGTCGACACGCTCGGCGGGTCGCCCCAGCCCTCGTACAGATAGGGCGCGGCCTGCTTGAAGCCGGTGCCGCCCCCGCCGCCCGCGTCGGTCGTGACGCTCACCGAGTTGGAGGCCGCCGAGGAGTTCCCGGCCGCGTCCCGGGCCTTCACGGTGAAGGTGTAGGCGGTACTGGCGGAGAGCCCGCTGACGGTGGCCGTCGTACCGGAGACACTCAGCACCTGGTTGGAGCCGCTGTAGATGTCGTACGCGGTGACGCCGACGTTGTCGGTCGAGGCGTTCCACGCGAGCGACACGGACGACGAGGTCTTCCCGGTGGAGCGCAGGCTCGCGGGCGCCGTCGGAGCCTGGGTGTCCGAACTGCCACCGGGTCCGTCGAGGCTGATGTCGTCGGCGTAGTAGGTGCCCTGCGCATACCAGCCGTGGGTGTAGATGGTGGCGCTGGTCTGCGAGGCACCGGTGGTGAAGTTGACGCTGAGCTGGGCGTACGCCGACGGGGAGGTCGTCCAGGTGGAGGCGCCGCCGTCCACACCGAGATAGACGTAGCTGCCGCGCACCCAGCCGCTGAGCGTGTACGCCGTGTTCGGCTTCACGGCGACGGTCTGGCTGCACTTGGCGTTGTCACTCGAACTCACCGCCCCCGCGAGGGCCTTGGAGCCACCGTGCACGGGGGAGGAGACGACCGAGCCGAGGTTCCCGGTACAGGACCAGGGGGAGACGCCACCCGACTCGAAGCCGGGATTGGTCAGAATGTTCGCCGCCTGAGCGGTACCGGGCAGAGCAACGGCTCCACCGAGCGCGAGCCCGGCGGTGGCGAACAGCGCGAGAAGCCGACGTCTGGGACGCCGTGTCGTGTTGCTGAGTGGGTTGCGCACGCGATCTCCCTGAAGAAATGGGGGTGTTCGGGAGTACAGGGGGTGCGCAACAAAGTTGGTATGGACCAATCCGGCTGTCAAGATGAACGACAGAATTGGTCCATACCGGTGAGGCTGAGGTCTTTCCCAGGGGCGTGGGGAACTGCGCGACAAGCCACGAACTACCCGCACCCGGCAACGAACCTAAAGCGGCAGTGCAGAAGCCGCAGCCTCGCTCACGACCGGCTCAGCCATCGCCGGCGCCGGCATCGCGGGCAACGGCTCCGAAACCTCCCGCTGCTGCGGCAGCGAAACCGCCCGCAACGGCCGAGGCCCCGACACCACCGTGTAGTCCTGCCCCAGGAACGGCGGAGCCATCACCCCCGGGTCCTCGCCCAGCGCCAACTGCACGGCAGCCCACGGCGCGTTCACCCCGCACAGCGACAGCTGGTGCAACCCTCCAGCAGGACGCGTGTTGACATCCATCAGAACGGGCCGGTCGCCGAACATCCGGAACTGGATGTTGGACAGGTAGTGCAGCCCGAACCCCTCGGCGATCAACCGTGCCGGCTCCAGCCACTGCTCGTGCAGCGTGAACCCACGCCGACGCCCGTTCTTCGTCCGCCCCACCGCCAGGCGCAGCCGGTTGTCGGGACCCGTGAGGCAGTCCACCGACACCTCCGGCTGCTCAAGCCGCGGCATGACCAGCCAGTCCACCGACTCCTCGGCCTGCGTCAGCGCCTCGACGACCACGTCCAGCGGGACGTACGGGCTCGGGAAGCCGTTGAGGTGGGAGAGCGAGAAGGGGGCGCGTGTGATCACGCGGAAGCCCACCCCGCCCGCACCGGACGCCGGCTTGAAGCACGCCTTGTGGCCGTCCGCCTCCAACTCCTCGACCGCCGCGACGAGTTCGTCCGCCGTCCGCACCCGGTACCAGGGCGGCACGGGCACCCCGACCGCCTGCACGGCCTCGTAGGCGATGACCTTGTCCTCGAAGACGGCCACGGCCTCCGGCGGCGGCGCGAGCAGCGCCGTACCGACCGCCGCGAAGTCGGCCCGGTGCGCCACGATGGCCGACTGGTGCAGCCGGGGCACGAAGACATCGATGCCGCGGCGCTGGCACTGGTCGAGCGCGTACTCCACGTACCCGGCCGGGGACAGGCCCTCCGGCTCCAGATCCGCCGTGTCGGCGGCGGCCAGTACGGGGGAGTCCGCGTCGCCGTGCGTGGCATGGATCTCGACGGCGCGATCGCTGGGATTTTTCCGCAGCTGATCCATGAAGAACACGTTCTCCGCGTACGTGCGGTTGAGCCAGACGCGTACGCGAGAGATCATGCAGGCCGCCTTTCGGGGTTTTCGGGCACGGCGAAGCAGGCCGTGCCCGGCCAGGGTGGTAGAGGGGACACCAAACCGCCCTGTAAGAAGGGAAGTTCACAGCGGTGGTGTTGGGGCGATCATACGGCCTGCCGGAGGCCTCGCGTGCAACGTGCGTGTTACGGATTTTTCGATCTTGAACTACTCTCCGCGGCTCCGCCTGAATATGCTGTCGTGGACGTGTCCGGGTGCGCGGAGGGGGCGAAGGTGACGTCGACGGCCGGTGGCGCCGGACAACTGCTGGCCATCAGCGATCTCCACATCGGCTACTCCGAGAACCGTGCCCTGGTGGAGCGGATGCGCCCCGGGTCGGACGACGACTGGCTGCTGGTCGCCGGTGACGTCGCGGAGACCGTCAGCGCGGTCCGCTGGGCGCTGGAAACCCTCGCGAGCCGCTTTCGCAAGGTGATCTGGGCCCCCGGCAACCACGAACTGTGGACCCACCCCAGCGACCCCGTCACCCTGCGCGGAGTCGCCCGCTACGAGCACCTCGTCGAGGTCTGCCGGGAGATCGGTGTCGTCACTCCCGAGGACCCCTATCCGGTCTGGGAGGGCCCCGGCGGCCCGGTCGCCGTCGCCCCGCTCTTCCTCCTCTACGACTACTCGTTCCTGCCCTCCGGCTGCACGACCAAGGACCAGGGACTGGAGTACGCGCACGGCACGGGCATCGTCTGCAACGACGAGTTCCTGCTGCACCCCGACCCCTACCCGACCCGCGAGGCCTGGTGTCGCGCCCGGGTGGCCGAGACCGAGCGCCGGCTCGGAGCACTGCCGGACGACCTGCCCACCGTCCTGGTCAACCACTACCCGCTGGACCGGCACCCCACGGACGTCCTGTGGCACCCCGAGTTCGCCATGTGGTGCGGCACCACGCTGACCGCCGACTGGCACCGCCGCTTCCGCGTCCGCACCATGGTCTACGGCCATCTGCACATCCCCCGGACCACCTGGCACGAAGGGGTGCGCTTCGAGGAGGTGTCGGTGGGCTACCCGCGCGAGTGGCGCAAGCGGGCGGAGCCGCCGGGGCGGCTGCGCCTGATCGCGCCCGAGGAGGTCGGCGCGCGGTGATCGAGGACCTGCTGCCGGACCCGGTGGTGGCCGTGGAGACCTACGGCCCGGGTGAGCCGGAGAACATCAGGCTGTACCCCGAGGAGGCCGCCCTCGTCGCGCGGTCCGTCGCCAAGCGCCGCCGCGAGTTCACCCTCGTACGGGCGTGCGCCCGGCGGGCGATGGAGAAGCTCGGTGTGCCCCCGCAGCCGGTGCTGCCCGGCGAGCGCGGTGCTCCGCGGTGGCCCGCCGGACTCACCGGCAGCATGACCCACTGCGACGGCTACTGCGCTGCCGCCCTCGTCCGCTCCGCCGACCTCGCCTCCCTCGGCATCGACGCCGAACCGCACGGGCCGCTCCCGGACGGTGTCCTCGCCAGTGTGTCGCTGCCCGGGGAACGGGACAGACTGCGCCTGCTCGCCGGGACGCACCCCGGCATCCACTGGGACCGGCTGCTGTTCAGCGCCAAGGAGTCCGTGTACAAGGCGTGGTTCCCCCTCACCGGCTCCTGGCTCGACTTCGCCGAGGCCGACATCGAGATCCTCGTCGACCCCGGCGCGGCCTCGCGCGGCCGGTTGCGCGTCGAACTGCTCGTGCCGGGGCCGGTCGTGGGCGGCCGGCGGCGTGATGTCCTCGAAGGGCGCTGGACGGTCCGGGACGGGCTGGTGGCCACGTCGGTGGTCGTGCCGCACACCTGAGCGCGCGTGCGGCACGGCCGGTGTCGGTCGGGCGGGTCGGGCGGTTCCCCACCGCCCCGTCCACCGGCTTGCTACCGACCCGGCGGGCACCAGTTCTGGAGCAGCCGGAAGAAGGCCTCCTCGTTGCCCGCCAGGCCTGCGTCCGCCAGCGCCTGCTCCGCCTCCGCGAGCACGGAGGGCGGGACGACGGGTGGTCGCCTTCCGTCCGGCGGACCGTCGAACGCGGCCCTGACGGTGTGCAGCAGCCGCAGGTAGGCCTGTACTGCGGTGCGCTCGCGGTCGGTGAGTACGGCGGTGGGCATCGGTCGGCTCTCCCCAAGTCGGCTCGTCGGTCGGCCCCGCCAGTGAGGGCCCGACTCCAGCTTGCCAACCGGCACTGACAATCCGGTCCCGCTACACGTCCGTTCGCCCGCTTAGCCGAGGTGAAACCTGATCGAAATCGCCGGTGGGAACAGGGTCCTACGCTGGAGTGGAAGGGCTTTCAGCCGCCCGCGCCGGCCGGACCCGGGCCGGGTGGGCGGCTGGGGAAACGGGAGGCATGTACGTGGTCGACGTCCCGCATCGGCTCCCCGCGCGCACCGTGAGACTGCGCCCGGTGGGTGACGGCGAACTCGAGTTGCAGTACCGGACGGTGCACGGATACCGGCGCGCCTTCCGCATGGCCGGCGAGGGCCCGGCCCTCGTGCTCATCCACGGCATCGGGGACTCCTCGGACACCTGGGCCGAACTGATCCCCGACCTCGCGCGCACGCACACCGTCATCGCCCCCGACCTGCTCGGCCACGGCGCCTCCGACAAGCCCCGCGCCGACTACTCGGTGGCCGCCTACGCCAACGGCGTGCGGGACCTGCTGACCACCCTCGGCATCGAGTCGGCGACCCTGGTGGGGCACTCGCTCGGCGGGGGCGTGGCGATGCAGTTCGCCTATCAGTTCCCGGAGCGGACCGAGCGGCTGATCCTGGTCAGCGCGGGCGGTGTCGGGCGCGAGGTCAATCCCGTGCTGCGGCTGGTCTCGCTGCCCGGCGCCCATCTGATGCTGTCCGCGCTGCGGCTGCCGACGGCCCGGCTCCAAGTGGGGCTCGCCGTAAGGCTGATGAAGGCCCTCGACACGGATCTCGGGCAGGACGCGCCCGATCTGCTGCATCTTGTCGACGCGTTGCCCGACGAGACGTCCAGGAACGCGTTCATCCGGACGCTGCGGGCCGTCGTGGACTGGCGCGGGCAGGTCGTGACGATGCTGGACCGGTGCTATCTCACCCAGGGCATGCCGACCATGCTGCTGTGGGGCGACCGGGACAGCGTGGTGCCGGTGCGGCACGCGTTCGGGGCCCATGAGGCCATGCCGGGCAGCCGGTTGGAGATCTTCGAGGGCGCAGGGCACTTCCCGTTCCACGCCGACCCGGGCCGGTTCGTGGCGCTGGTGGAGGAGTTCACGAGGGGCACCGCGCCGGCGGACTGGAGCCGGGAGCACTGGCGCCAACTGCTGCGGGAAGGGCGGCCGGGAGGCCTGCGCGAGCGGGCGTTGGGGCGGGAGTTGCGGGAGGCGAGCGAACGCAGCGCCACATGAGGTGTGCTCAGCTCTGCGGGCCCAGATAGCCCAGCGACGCCTCGATACGGCCCGCCAGCCGGTCCCGCTGCACCGGACCCCGTACCGAGGAACCGTCCAGCCAGGTGCGGCACTTGCTGGCCAGGAGGAGGCCGAAGCGCTCGGCCTCCTTCTCGTCGGCCTGGTCGAAGCGGCTGCGCGCGGCGACCTTGAGGACGGCCGCCCTGAGGTCCGCGTCGTCGCTGAGCATCCGGGCCGCCACGGCGGCGCCCTCGACATGATGGGTGCTGTGGCCGGCCTGCATGTGCCAGAGCTCATGGCCGAGGATGACCAACTGATGGCCGGGGGCGGTGCGTTCCTCGACCACGACCAGGTCCTGGTCGGCCATGTCCAGCCACAGCCCGCTCGCGGTGCCGACCGGGAAGGCGGCCGTACGGAAGTGGACCGGGCGGCCGCGACGGCGGCTCATCGCGTCGCAGAGCGCCGTGTACAGCTCCGTGGGATGTGCGGCGGGCGCCGGGAAGGGCAGCTCCGCGACCAGCTCGCCGCACAGGCGGCGCATGTCCCTACCGATGCCCACAGTTAACCCCCGGCTCACGACTCGGGCCGTTTGACGCTCTCCAGGAGCATGTCCAGCCATTCGGCGACCTTGTCGCGGTGCTGGTCGGTGGGCAGCTGCGCGGCCCGCCAGGCGATTCCGCGGACGCCATGGTCCTGGAGGAGCTGCTCCAGCGGGTCACCCGCCGTGGATGACGCTTCCTTCTCGCGGTCCGCCAGCTTCTGCAGGAGATCCTGTTCGGTGCGTTGCAGGGCGCCGGCCAGGGCCTCGGGGTCCTCGGCCGTGAGGAAACCGGCGTGGACGCGGAAGAAGCGCTGAATGGCGTCGCAGTGCTCCATGGTGGGACGCCGGTCGCCGTTGATGAGGGCGCCCGCCTGCTGGCGGGACATGGCGGCGCCGTCGGCGATCTCCTGCTGGGTGTACTTGCGCCCGTTGGGCTTCAGACGGGTGCGGCGCAGCAGGTCCAGGCGCTGAAGGAAACGCGCCTGGATGTCCGGTTCGCCCGCCGGACGGCCGCTCAGCAGGGCCTTGACCACGGACTCGGGGACGCCGCAGGCCACCGACAGACGGCCGGTGTGGAAGACCTCGGCGTGCGATACGCCCAGCCGGTCGGCGAGCGCGGCGACGCGAGCGACGACGGCCGGCAGCGCAGCCGTCACCGGGGCACCCGGACTCGCGAAGCCATCCGCCACCGACAGATCTCCTACGTCTCTCACAGGCTTCTCACAAGCAGCTCAACACAAGCGGTTGCCGTGAACTCCGGGGAGAGTAGCCGTTGTTCGAACGCACATCCAGGTCTCGCCACAACTGTGGCCAATTTCAGCCGTCAACAGGCACGAAATGCCACGATAGTTGACACCGCTCGCGTCAGGGCAGCAGGATCAGGGCGCCACGCGCGTGGCCGCATAGGCAAGAGGGGTGACCTCCCGATGGCACAACAGGCAGGAGGGCAGCGGCCGCAGCCGCGGCCCGCCCCCGAGAGTCCCGAGGCCCAGGCGTATCTCCAGGACTACGCCACCCTTCTGGAAGCGGTTCCCTTCCCTTCCGTCGTGCTCGACCGGCGCTGGGACGTCGTCCTGTCGAACGCCGCTTTCGCGTCACTTTTCGGCGGAGTCGGTCCGCATCCGACCGCGATGCCGGACGACAACTTCCTGAGATTCGTGCTCTTCCACCCGGACGCCGGATCCGTGCTCGGGGAGCACGAGTCCAGCTGGTGTCTGCCGATGCTGGCCCACTTCGCCGCCGCCGTGGAGCGGGACGGCCACGACCACGGACTGCAGGCGATCCGCCGCGAGATCGCCCAGGACCCGATCATGGACGCCGCCTACCGGCACGGCCTGCCGCACTGGATCCGGGCCGTCGG
>JABFXD010000662.1 GCA_013361925.1 Streptomyces sp.
GGCTGAGGCGGTACGGGCGGCATGGCCATACCGTCCAGAGTCGCCGCGAAGCGGGCACGGCGCGACCCCCGCACGGAAGTTGATACGGACTCATGCAATGGACCGCATGATTCCGGAGCATTCCGTACGGAGGCCGGCCGCCCCGACACGCGCGCGTGCCTGACAAAACCCGCCGTACAAGAGGCGCGACGGGCCCACGCGCACGTGCGTCCACTACGTGCGCACGCGCACGGGTCAGCCGCGCGCGCCCAGCAGGTGGTCCATCGCGAGCTGGTCGAGCTGCTCGAAGGCCATACCGCGCGCGGCGGCCGCCTCCACGTCGAACTCCTCGAAGGCCGTACGGTCCGCGAGCAGCGCCTTCAGGCCGTCCGCCGCCGTGGGCTGCGCCAGCTCGTCCAGACGCGCGGCGCGCAGCGCCTCCTGGACCGCCGGGTCGGCACGGAAGGCGGCCGCACGCTCCTTGAGGATCAGGTAGTTGCGCATGCAGCCGGCGGCCGACGCCCACACGCCGTCGAGGTCCTCGGTGCGCGGCGGCTTGAAGTCGAAGTGCTTCGGGCCCGCGTAACCGGCGCTCTCCAGCAGGTCGACCAGCCAGAAGGCGGCACGCAGGTCGCCCGCGCCGAAGCGGAGGTCCTGGTCGTACTTGATGCCGGACTGGCCGTTGAGGTCGATGTGGAAGAGCTTGCCCGCCCACAGCGCCTGCGCGATGCCGTGCGGGAAGTTCAGCCCCGCCATCTGCTCGTGGCCGACCTCGGGGTTGACGCCGTACAGCTCCGGGCGCTCCAGGCGCTCGATGAAGGCCAGCGCGTGGCCGACGGTCGGGAGCAGGATGTCGCCGCGGGGCTCGTTGGGCTTGGGCTCGATGGCGAACTTCAGGTTGTAGCCCTGCTCGGTCACGTACTCGCCCAGGAGGTCGAAGGCCTCCTTCATGCGGTCCAGGGCGACGCGTACGTCCTTGGCGCCGCCGGACTCGGCACCCTCGCGGCCGCCCCAGGCGACGTAGGTCTCGGCGCCGAGCTCGACCGCCAGGTCGATGTTGCGGATCACCTTGCGCAGCGCGTAACGCCGCACGTCGCGGTCGTTCGCGGTGAACCCGCCGTCCTTGAAGACGGGGTGCGTGAAGAGGTTGGTGGTGGCCATCGGCACCTTCATGCCGGTGGCGTCGAGGGCCTCCCGGAAGCGCTTGATGTGACCCTCGCGCTCGCTGTCCGAGGACCCGAAGGGGATCAGGTCGTCGTCGTGGAAGGTCACACCGTGGGCGCCGAGCTCGGCCAGGCGCTGCACCGTCTCGACGGGGTCGAGGGCCCGCCGCGTGGCGTCGCCGAACGGGTCCCTTCCCTGCCAGCCGACGGTCCACAGGCCGAAGGTGAACCTGTCCTCGGGGGTGGGCTGGTAGTTCATGCCGCGGCTCCTACTCGCTGACGACTGTCCTCCACGACTATTTCGTCATGGCGGTTTACAAATTAGTATGCACACGCGTCTCAGGGAAGAGACAAGATGTCTCCAGAGGGAGACACGCCGCACATGAGGGAGAAACCCGATGTCAGCTGCCGAGGGTCCGCTCGTCGTCGGCGTGGACACGTCCACGCAGTCCACCAAGGCCCTGGTCGTCGACGCGTCGACCGGCCGGGTGGTCGCGAGCGGTCAGGCGCCGCACACCGTGTCGACCGGTGCCGGCCGCGAGAGCGACCCGCGTCAGTGGTGGGACGCCCTGGGCGAGGCCCTGCGCCAGTGCGGCGACGCCGCGCACGAGGCCGCGGCGGTGTCGATCGGCGGCCAGCAGCACGGCCTGGTCACGCTGGACGAGCGGGGCGAGCCGGTGCGCCCGGCCCTGCTGTGGAACGACGTGCGCTCGGCGCCGCAGGCCGCGCGGCTGATCGAGGAGCTGGGCGGCCCGAAGGCCTGGGCGGAGCGCACCGGCAGCGTGCCGGGCGCGTCCTTCACGGTCACGAAGTGGGCCTGGCTGGCCGAGCACGAGCCGGACGCGATCCGCGCGACGAAGTCGGTGCGACTCCCCCACGACTACCTCACCGAGCGCCTCACCGGCCAGGGCACGACGGATCGCGGTGACGTCTCCGGCACCGGCTGGTGGGCGTCGGCGACCGAGTCGTACGACGACGAGATCCTCGCCCACGTGGGCCTGGACCCGGCCCTCCTGCCGCGCGTGGTCCGCCCCGGCGAGGTGGCGGGCACCGTGCGGGACAGCCACGACCTGCCGTTCTCCAAGGGCACCCTGGTCGCCCCCGGCACCGGTGACAACGCCGCCGCGGCGCTGGGCCTCGGTCTGCGCCCCGGCACCCCGGTGCTGAGCCTCGGCACCTCCGGCACGGTGTACGCGGTGTCCCGGCGACGCCCCGCCGACCCGACCGGCACGGTGGCGGGCTTCGCCGACGCGCACGGCGACTGGCTGCCGCTGGCCTGCACCCTGAACTGCACCCTCGCCGTCGACCGCGTCGCCGCCCTCCTCGGCCTGGACCGCGAGGCGGTGGAGCCCACGTCCGGGGTCACGCTCCTGCCGTACCTGGACGGCGAACGCACCCCGAACCTGCCGAACGCCTCGGGCCTGCTGCACGGCCTGCGCCACGACACGACCGGCGGCCAGCTGCTCCAGGCCGCCTACGACGGTGCCGTCCACGCCCTCCTCGGCGCGCTCGACCTGGTCCTGGACGAGGACGCGGACCGTTCGGCCCCGCTGCTGCTGATCGGCGGCGGCGCCCGAGGCCGGGCCTGGCAGGAGACCGTACGACGGCTCTCGGGGCGTCCCGTCCAGATCCCGGAGGCCAAGGAGCTGGTCGCGCTCGGCGCCGCCGCCCAGGCCGCCGGCCTGCTGACCGGCGAGGACCCGGCC
>JABFXD010000815.1 GCA_013361925.1 Streptomyces sp.
CTGCGGTCCCGCGCGGCGGCCAGCATCTGCCGACCGCGCGCGAACTGGTTCAGCGCCGAGGCGAACGTACCGCCGGAGAACGTCGCGTCCGCCGTCACGAACCCGTCCACCCGCAGCGGCACCCCCTCCGGCAGCTGCCGCACCGTGAAGTACGCGCCCAGGTCGTGCGGCACCGAGTCGAAACCGCACGCGTGCACAAGACGCGCCCCGGTCTCCCGCGCGCGTGCGTCATGGCGGACGTACATCAGGTCCACGAACTCCGGCTCACCGGTGAGGTCGAGATAGTCCGCGCCCGTCTCGGCGCAGGCGGCGACCAGCTCCTCGCCGTAGGTCACGTAGGGGCCCACCGTCGTGGCCACCACGCGCGCGTGCCCGGCGAGCGCCCGCAATGAGGCCGGATCGGCCACGTCGGCCCGCAGCACCCCGATCTCCGCGCCGCCCGGCAGCCGCTTCCGCAGCGCTTCGAGCTTCTCCTCGCTGCGGCCGGCGATCGCCCAGCGCAGCCCTTCGGGGGCGTGCACGGCGAGGTACTCGGCGGTGAGCGTCCCCACGAAACCCGTCGCTCCGAAGAGCACGATGTCGTACGGACGGTCCGCCCTGTTCAGCCTGCTCATGACACCCCTTGTCGCATCGCGCGCCGTTGTCGGTGGCCGAGGCTAGCGTGACCGGGGGAATGCACGGACAGTGACCCGTCGGTAAATTGGCTAAGCGCTTGCTCGTTCAGGTCTTGTGCCCGGCGGATCGGGTTCTTAGCATCACTGGTGTTACATCAGTTGTGTCACGCCCTTCGGGGCAGGACGACATGGGGGCTGGATGACCACGGCAACGACGCCAGGGCAGGGCCCGCTGACCGGCGTGCGCGTGCTCGAACTCGCCGGCATCGGACCGGGCCCGTTCGCCGCCATGCTCCTGGCCGACCTGGGCGCCGACGTCGTCCGGGTCGACCGGCCCGGCGGACCGGGACTCGCGATCGACCCGGCCTACGACGTCACCAACCGCAACAAGCGCTCGGTGGTCGTCGACCTCAAGGCCCCCGACGGCGCCGCCCGCGTCCTGGACCTCGCCGCCCGCGCCGACATCCTCGTGGAGGGCTACCGACCCGGCGTCGCCGAGCGGCTGGGCGTCGGCCCCGAGGCCTGCCACGCCCGCAACGCCGGGCTCGTCTACGGCCGGATGACCGGGTGGGGCCAGGAAGGGCCGCTCGCCCGGCGGGCCGGGCACGACATCGCCTACATCGCGCTCACGGGCACCCTCGGCATGATCGGCGACCCCGGACAGCCCCCGGCCGTCCCCGCCAACCTCCTCGGCGACTACGCGGGCGGCTCCCTGTACCTCGTCGTCGGCGTCCTCGCCGCCCTCCACCACGCGCGCGCGACCGGCGTCGGCCAGGTCGTCGACGCCGCCATCGTCGACGGCACCTCCCACCTCGCCGCGATGATCCACGGCATGGTCGCGGCGGGCGGCTGGCAGGACCGGCGCGGCGCCAACCTCCTCGACGGCGGCTGCCCGTACTACGGCACCTACGAGACCGCCGACGGCCGGTACATGGCCGTCGGCGCCCTGGAGCCGCAGTTCTACGACGAGTTCGTACGGGTTCTCGGCATCCCCGAGCACGCCGAGGCCCGCAAGGACTGGACCCGCTGGGGCGAACTGCGCGAGGCCGTCGCCGCCCGCTTCAAGTCCCGTACCCGGGACGAGTGGACGGCCGCCTTCGACGGCACCGACGCCTGCGTGGCGCCCGTCCTGTCGCTGACCGAGGCCCCGCACCACCCGCACCTCGCCGCCCGCGGCACCTTCACCGACCACGGCGGCCTCACCCAGCCCGCCCCGGCACCCCGCTTCTCGGCGACCCCGACGACCGTCCGCAGCGGCCCGGCACAGCCCGGCGCCGACACCGAGGACGTGGCCCGCGACTGGGACGTGCCGGACCTCTCGAAAGACGTGAACCGATGACGGGCCGGCATCCGATGAAGGGGCAGAAGCCCATGAACGGCCAGAAATCCACGAAAGGCCCCGACGCAGAATGAAGCGGCAGATCTTCGCCCCCGAGCACGACGCGTTCCGCGACACCGTGCGCGCCTTCCTGGACCGGGAGGTGCTGCCGCACTACGCGCAGTGGGAGAAGGACGGCATCGTCTCCCGCGACGCCTGGCGCGCGGCCGGCAAGCAGGGCCTGCTCGGACTCGCCGTGCCCGAGGAGTACGGCGGAGGCGGCACCGCCGACTTCCGCTACGCCGCGGTCCTCGCCGAGGAGTTCACGCGCGCGGGCGCCCCCGGCCTCGCCCTCGGCCTGCACAACGACATCATCGGCCCGTATCTGACCGGCCTGGCCACCGACGAGCAGCGCCGCCGCTGGCTGCCCGGCTTCTGCGACGGCACGCTGATCACCGCCATCGCCATGACCGAGCCCGGCGCGGGCTCCGACCTCCAGGGCATCCGCACGCACGCGGAGGACCGCGGCGACCACTGGATCCTCAACGGCTCCAAGACGTTCATCTCCAACGGCATCCTCGCCGACCTGGTGATCGTCGTCGCGAGGACCACCCCGGAGGGCGGCGCCCACGGCCTGTCCCTGCTGGTCGTCGAGCGCGGCGCGGAAGGCTTCGAGCGCGGCCGCAACCTCGACAAGATCGGCCAGAAGGCGCAGGACACGGCCGAGCTGTTCTTCCACGATGTGCGCGTGCCCAAGGAGAACCTCCTCGGCGAGCTCAACGGCGCCTTCCTCCACCTGATGACGAACCTCGCCCAGGAGCGCCTCAGCATCGCCGTCGCCGCGATCGCCGCCGCCGAGCACCTCCTGGAGATCACCACGGAGTACGTCAAGGAGCGCGAGGCCTTCGGCCGGCC
>JABFXD010001015.1 GCA_013361925.1 Streptomyces sp.
CGGGGTCGTTCGGGTCGACCTTCACGGGGGCGGTGGCGGTGGCTTCGGTGCCCGGGGGGACGCTGGGCGTCTCGTCGGCGTGGGCGGTCGTGACGCCGTAGAGGTTGGTGACGATCAGGACCGTCGCGGCGGCCCAGGCCACGCGGGAGGAGGTGAGGGTCATCGCCTGCCTCATCCGGAGATCTTGATCGTGGCGCTGGCGAAAGTAGGGAGTTGGAGTGTGACGTCCGTGCTGGTTGTCGGCGGGGCAGGGAACTGCATGAAGACAGGGAGAGCCTCGCCTGCTTTGAGGTTTGCAAGTCCCGTTGTCGTCAACGGACGCCCGTCAGTGTCGCGCAGGACGTAATAGCGCTTCTTCTCCTTGGAGTCCACCAGGGTGGCGCCTCCGAGCGACCTGCCGTGCGCGATGACCTCCGTCTCGTCGCCGCGCACCCCCGACGGCACCGTGACCGACTTGCCACTGTCGTTCTTCAGCATGCCGTTCACAGTGACAAATCCGCCGGCATCCCGTTCAGCGGAGGTGACCTGAAGGATCAGCCCACTGGGGCCCTTCAGTTCGGCCTGGGGCTCGTCCGACTGACCTTCCTGTGGAGTCGGATCGGATCCGTCCTTCTGAGGGGCAGACGCTGTCGTTTCCGGCTTCTTGTCGTCATCACCGCCTCCGCCGCAGCCGGCCACACCGGCGGCCAGTCCGGCCGCGAGTGCCAGCGCGACCGCCCCTCTGCGGGCCTTCGCCGTGAACCGAATGCTGCTCATGCGTCCGCTTCCTTCGTCACTCGTCGTTCGCTTGTCAGTCGGCCAGGTGGACATCGAAGAGGTCCTCGGGCTCGGGCAGAACACCGAGGTCCTCCGGGTCCAGGTCCCAGTTCCTGTCCTTGCAGGCGAGGCGCGGCAGTACGTCGTCCGCCGCGTCCTCGGCCGGGGGTTCGAACGTGCACAGGGACTCGATCTCGGCGGTGGCGGACGCCGTCGACTGCTTGTCCTCCGTGCCGGGGATGACGGACTCCCCCACGGTCTTGTTGGTCCTCACCTCGACCGTGTAGGCCAACGGCCCCACCGGGGCGCACGACAGCACCACGGCGTCGTTCTGCGCCGCCAGTTGGTCCGCACGTTCGCACGAAGGGTCGAGTCCCTCCGCGTTGCCGTCGAAGATGTCCTGCCACTTGGTCGGGTCGAGGACGTCCGTCACCCACAGGTCCGCGAGCTGGTCCCGCCGGTCCTGGGCTGCCGCCAGGGCCGCCGCGTCGGCGGCCGTAGCTGCACCGTTCTTGTTCGCCGCGGCCTGGCCGACCGCAAGGTACGCGAACGCGAGAAAGAGCAGACCGCCCACCACCGTGATGTAGATGGGGAAAGCCTGCCCTGCGTCTCCGCGAGCGCGCCTGCGCATCAGCCCGTGATCTGACCGATCTTGGTAGTGATCGCGTCTGCGATCGTGCCGCCGAAGTCCGTAGCGAGCAGCACGAGGATGATCGCCACGACCACCGCGATGATCCCCAGGTACTCCACAGCCGTCTGTCCCTTGTCGCTTCGCTCGACGCGGGCCTTGAGGTACGAGACGGTGGTGTTGATCCAGTTGCTCATGGTGTGCCTCTCCGTTGTCTGCGACACCGGCAACGTACGGGCCGACACCATGAGGCCCAGAGGGCCCCAGGGCCCAAATCCGGGCCCAAAACCCGGTCACCGCAGGTCTCCGTAGGAATCCGGTGCCGTTCCCAGCCACTTGGCGGCGGCCTCGGCGCGGCTGGTGCTGTGGAGTTTGGCGAAGATGCGGTTGATGTGGTTCTTGACGGTCTTCTCGCTGATGAAGCAAGTGGCGGCGATCTGCTGGTTGTTCATGCCGGACGCGATGAGTTCCATGACCTCCGCCTCCCTCGTGCTGAGTTGATAGCGAGACTGTGCCATAGATGGTTGCAGTTGCGAAAGGGCTTTGGCAGAACTGGCTTGTGGATGGGGATTTGGGATCTCTGCATCGTATGCAGTTGCACTTGCCACGCCAAGGTTCTCCGGCAGGGTCGGCGCCGTCGAGCTGCGCAGTCGGGCCATGACGGCGCCCGCCGCCGACGCCGTGAGGTGGGCGCTTCCGGTTCCTGCGTCCCGTACCGCCGCCACCAGTTGGTCCGTGGTGAACTCGCCGTGCACCAGATAGCCGCCGGCGCCTCGGCGCAGGGCCTCGTGGACGATCTCCGACTCGCTGCTGTACGTCAGCATCAGGACCGGGGCGATCGGCACCAGGTGCGGGAGTGCCGAGATGCCGTCGACGCCGGGCATGCGGACGTCCAGGAGGATCACGTCGGGGCGGTGTCGGTGGGCCGCCTCGTAGGCCTCACGGCCGTCGGCCGCCTGCGCTACGACCGTGATGTCCTCGTGGCCGGAGAGCAGGGCGGTCAGGCCCGCGCGAACCACCGGGTTGTCGTCCGCGACCAGCACCCGCAAACGGGTCGGCATCACGCGGCCTCCTCTCGGATCGTGGCCAGCGGGAGTTCCAGGCGGACCTCCGTGCCCTTGGGGTGGTCTCCTCGGCCGATGCGGATGCGGGCGCCGAGTGCTGCCGCCCGTTCGACCATGCCCACCAGGCCGAAGTGGCCCGCTCGGCGGAGTTGTTCGAGGGTGAGGTCGTGCGGGAGGCCCCGGCCGTCGTCGTAGACCGTGATGCGCAGGAGGTCGCCCTCCACCCCGCCGCTCACGTCCACGCGGGTCGGGGAGGCATGGCGGTGGGCGTTCTCCATGGCTTCCGTCGCGATGGTGAGGAGTTGGCGGGCGACGGGAGGCGGGAGCGGGGGGAGATGGTGGTCGCCGGTGGGGTGGTAGGTGGCGGGCAGGCCCGTACGGGTGCTGAAGTCGGCTGTTCTGGCCGCCAGTTCCGCCATGACGTCGGTGCCGTGGTCCGGGGTCTCCTGGCGGCGGAGGTCGGCCAGGAGTTCCCGGGATTCCGCCGCTGCCCTGCGGGCGGAGCGGGCCACCAGGTCGGCCTGCTGCCGTATGCGTGCCGGGTCGGTGTGCGCCGCTCCCGCGGACGTCGCCAGGCTGTCCGCGGCCAGGGCCACGCCGTGCAGGGTCTTCGCCACCGAGTCGTGCATCTCGCGGGCCAGGCGGGCGCGTTCCGCGCTGACCGCTTCTGTCGCCGCGAGGCGGGCCTGGACCGTGGTGAGGGCCTGGGTCGCCGCGCCGAAACGGAGCATCAGGTTGCGCAGGGTCACGCCCATGGCTCCGGTCACCACGCACAGGCCCGGGAGGAGGAGAGCCTCGGCGACCGTGGGGTGGAGGTCCTTGGAGCTTGCGTAGACCGTGACGAGTATCAGGCCCTGGAGGGAGGCGAAGCAGCCTGCGCCTCGCCAGCCGTAGACGAGGCCCGCGAGCAGGGGGGTGCAGACGCTGACGTAGGCGAGGGTGGTGTCCGGGCCGGCCGAGATCAGGAGCAGGGCGCCGAAGAGGGTGTCCGCGGCCAGGAGGGTGGGGTGGCGGAGGAGCAGGGGGCCGAAGCGTTCCCAGTCCCGGAAGAGGACGTACGAGCCCATGAAGGTGACCAGTACGGCCGCGGCGACCAGGCGTGCGCTGAGGCCGGGGGCGGCGTTGAGGAGGGCGGCGGGGGCGGCGAGCGCGATCATGGCCAGGCGGAAGCCGAAGACCTGGCGGCACATGGCTTGGAGGGCGTTGGTCTGGAGGGGGATGGTGGGGGCGGGTGCGGAGGCGAGGGCGGGTGCGGGTGGCTCCTGTGGGGGCTCAGCGGCGTCGGCGGGTGGCTCCTGTGGGGGCTCAGCGGCGTCGGCGGCTGACCGTACGAAACGACCGCGCAGCAAACGGGAGCCATCCACCACCGCCCTGGTCCTCGGCTGTGGCCTCGGCCTCGGCCTCGTCATAGCCATCCCGTCCCCTCCCTACTTCCCCGTGATCGAACCGAAGTCCGTCCCCGAGCCCAGGATCAGGCCGGCGCCCAGGAGGAGCATCGTGGCCGGGACCATGAAGGTGGTGATCATCATCGTGGCCTTGGGGACCGCGCGGGCGGCCTTGCGGCGGGCGTTCTGGGCGTCGGTGCGGCGCATGTCCTTGGCGAGGGCGATGAGCGTGTCGACGATCGGGGCGCCCAGTTCCTCGCCCTGCTGCAACGCCGTCACGAACATCGCGACCTGTTCGGAGTCGTTGCGGCGCCGCAGTTCGGCGAACGCCTGGCGGCGGCTCATGCCCAGGTCCATCTGGCGGAGGGTGATGCGGAGTTCGTCCGCCCAGGGGCCCTCGTACTTCGTGGCGACGCGGTCGAGGGCCTGGCGGAAGCCGAGGCCCGCGCTGACCACCACCGCGAGGACGTCCAGGAAGTCCGGCAGGGTGCGCTCGATGACGTCCTTGCGGACGCGGATCGCCGACCAGATGCCGACCTCGGTCCAGAAGACCCCGAACGCGAAGAGGAGCAGGGCCAGGAGCAGGTTGCCGCGCATCAGGGACAGCAGGCCGCCGAAGCCGCCCAGGAAGCCGTAGACCGCGCGGCGCGCCGCGTAGCGGTCGATCGTCAGGCCCCCGGGGTTGCCCGCCAGGTCGATCTTCCTGCGGTACTTGGCCACCTGCTTGGGGCCCATCAGGCGCAGTACCGCCGGCGCGTACCGCATCCCCAAGCGGTCGATCACCGAGTCCACCGCGCCCGTGCGCGTGGCGCCGATCTCCAGGGCGAGCACCAGGTCGCTCGGCAGTTTCGCGTCCGCCCGGTACATGCGGATGCCGGCGAAGACGCCCCAGACGGCCAAGCCCATCAGCAGTGCGAGTCCTATCGCCATCTCTCGGCCTCCTTCAGACGTCGATACGGGACAGGCGGCGGATGAGGAGGAACCCGACCGCGTACATCGCGAACGCGACGATCACCACCCCCTGGCCCACCGGGGAGCCGGTCATACGGTCCAGGGCGCCGTCCTTCACCCCGTTCATCAGGAAGAGGGAGCCGATGCCGAGGATCGGCACCGCGTACGACGTCATGTTGACCTGCGAGAGCTGGGTGCGGACCTCACGACGGGTCTCCTTGCGCTCTTCGAGGGTCTCCGTCAAGTTCCGCAACGCGCCCACGACTTGACCGCCCGCCCGGTTGGACAGGACCAGGGTCGTCACCAGCACCACCAGCTCACGGGACGGCAGCCGCTCCGCCATCTCGCCCAGCGCGTCGTCGAGGGACGCGCCCAGGGAGAGCTGGTTGGCCACCTTTCCCAACTCCTCTCCGGCCGGGGCCTCCAGCTCCTCCGCCGCCATCCCGATCGCCGTGCGCAGGGCCAGGCCGGCCTGGGTCGCGTTCGCCAGGATCCGGGAGAGTTCGGGGAGTTGGTTGATGAACTTCTCGATGCGCTTCTGGCGTTGCCAGTTGAGGAACTGGAGCGCCGCCCAGATGCCCAGGAGGCCGGCGATGGGGCCGAAGAAGGGCGCCAGGGACGCCTGGCCGATGAGGAACAGGCCGGCCGCGCTCGACATCATGTAGACGAAGAACTCACCCGGTGTGATGTCCAGGCCGGTGGCCGCGAGGCGGAGTTCCAGTTTCCTGCCGAGCTTCGTGCGGCGCAGCCGCCGGTCCAGTTTCGGGAAGCGGCGCCTGCGCCCGCCCGCCTCGATCTGGCCGGTGGACGAGAGGCGGTCGATGAGGGCCTGGCGCTGGGCCTTGCCCATGGCGTACGCGTGCAGGCCCGCCACCGCGAGGCCACAGGTGACCAGGGTGAGGCCGGTGGCCAGCTGGACCAGGGTTTGCAGTTCCATCAGCCAGTCCACCTACCTGGTTTCTCGGGTCGTCAGCTCGGCCACGGTCTGGGCCACGCCGAAGGCTTGCGGGATCGGCTGGCTCGCCATGTAGAGGCGGTTGGCCGTACGGCGTGGGAGCGGGGAGTACTCGAAGGCGCCGTAGACGCGGCCGTCCGCCGCCATCGGCTGGGCGTGGAAGCGGGCCACCGTGGCGAGGCGGTACGGTTCGCCGCCGTGGCTGTCCAGCACCGCGATCTCGGTGATCCGGCGGGCTCCGTCCGGGAAGCGCGTGAGCTGGATGATGACGTCCACCGCGCTGTTGATCTGGTCGTGCAGCGCCTCGAAGGGGACGCCGACCTCGGACATCGACGCCAGGGTCTTGAGCCGCATCAGCGCGTCCTCGGTGCTGTTGGCGTGGACGGTGGCGAGTGAGCCGTCGTGGCCCGTCGACATCGCCTGGAGCATGTCCAGGGACTCGCCGCCGCGGACCTCGCCGACGACGATCCGGTCGGGGCGCATGCGCAGGGAGTTGCGGACCAGGTCGCGGATGGTGATCTGGCCCTTGCCCTCGACGTTCGGGGGGCGGGACTCGAGGCGGATGACGTGTGTCTGCTGGAGCTGGAGTTCGGCCGAGTCCTCGATGGTGATGATGCGTTCGTGTTCCGGGATCAGGCCGGAGAGGGCGTTCAGGAGGGTCGTCTTTCCGGTGCCCGTCGCGCCCGAGACGATGATGTTGAACTTCGCCCGCACCAACCCCGCCAGCAGGTACAGCATGTGCTCGTCCAGCGAGCCGAAGCCGACCATCTCGTGCAGGGTGAAGGAGCGCGGGAAGCGGCGGATGGTCAGGGTCGCGCCGGTCAGGGACAGCGGCGGGATGATCACGTTCACCCGCTCGCCCGAGGGGAGTCGCGCGTCGACCATCGGGTTCGACTCGTCCACCCTGCGGTTGACCGTCGACACGATCCGTTCGATGGTCTGCATCAGCTGGTCGTGGGAGGGGAAGCGGAGCGGCAACTGCTCGACCCTGCCGCCGCGTTCGACGAAGATCGCGTCGGGGCCGTTCACCATGATCTCGGTGATCGACGCGTCTTCGAGGAGCGGTTCGAGTATGCCGAGGCCGAGTGCCTCGTCGACGACCCGCCGGATCAGCTGGGAGCGTTCGACCGTCGACAGGACCGGGCCCTCGCGGCTGATGATGTGGCCGAGCACGCGCTCCAGGCGGGCCCGGCGCTCGGCCGCCGCCAGCGAGCTCATCTCCGCGAGGTCGATCTCCTCCAGGAGCTTGGCGCGGTACGACGCGACGAGGTGGCCGTCCTCGCCCCGGGCGCCGTTCTCCTCGGGGGTGCTGATGCGTGCGCGCAGGCTCATGGTCGTACCTCGTTCAGTGGTCGAGCGGCATGGTCGCGGTCTTCTGAGCGGTGCCGAAGTCCCAGAAGGGGACGAGGTTCGGGATGTCGACGGTGGCGGTGACGGTCACCGAGTCGTCGCCGCCGGACTCGGAACAGGTGACGGACAGCCAGTCGCTGACCGCCGTCGCGCAGCCCTCCTGCGCGCCGTGGTCGAGGGAGGCCGCCCGGGCCCCGGCCCTGGCCGCCGTACCGGCCTGCTGGGCGGCGTAGGCGATGAGTCCGACCTGGACGCCGGCGAGCGCGACGAGGAGGAGGATCGGGATGAATCCGAGGTACTCGATGGCCACCTGGCCGCGGTCGCGGCGGCCGACGGCGCCGCTGCGGCCGTCGCGGACTTCGGAGTCGTTCGCGTCGTACGACATCTCAGTCCTTCTCCTCCTGCACGGCCCCCGCGTGGCCCTCGACGGTGAACGGGAAGCCGATCGCGCCCGGGAAGAGCACCGGCACCTTGAGGGACACCTCCGCCGTGACATACGTGCCGTCCGCCGTGCAGTTCACCTCGGCGTCCCCCTGCCACGCGCCCGGGAGGTCCTTGAGGCCCGCCTCCTCGCAGGCCGCCTGCCCCTCTGACGCCGTGCCCGCCCGCACCGCCTCGTCCGCGGCATGCCCCGCCAGCGTGAAGGTGTATCCCACCAGCACGAACTGCCACACCAGCACCAGCGTCACGATGATGATCGGCGTCATCCCGAGGAACTCGACGGCGACCTGGCCGGAGTCCCCGTAGCGCCGCTTCACGGTCCGATCTCCTTGCGGCGCCGGAAGGCCGTCGAACCCCGCTCCCGCTGCGCGCCTTCCCTGGCCTTGACCAGCCCCAGCTCCCCCGCCAGGGTCCACAGCGCCTGCTTCACCACGCTCTTGTTGTCCAGCTCGTGCACGCGGCCCGCGTCCACGACCCCTTGCAGTTCCTTGAAGTTGGCGGGGATCGCGGTTCCGGCGACGGGCGTGCCGGTGATCCGCCGGATCAGGTGCGGCTGGATCTCCGTGCCGCGGGTGTGGCGGTTGACGACGACCGTCGTCTCCTCCCCCTTGCGGATCTGGAGCCGGTCCCACATCCGTACGGTCCGCTTGGCGCCGCGTACCGCGACGACGTCCGGCGTGGTGACCAGCAGGGCCACGTCCGCCATCTCCACGGCCGCCGCGCCGGCGCCGCTGAGCTGGGCGCCGCAGTCGACGACGACGACCTCGTAGCGGGAGCGCAGGGCGCCGACGATCTGGCGGGCGGCGCGGTCGGTGACCTCCTCGCCGCGTTCGCCCTCGCCGGGGGCCAGCAGGAGGGCGAGGCCGGTGTCGTGGCGGAAGACGGCGTCCGCGAGGACCCTCGGTGAGATGTCCGTGATGGCCGCCAGGTCCACCACCGACCTGCGGAACTGCACGTCCAGGAAAGAGGCGATGTCTCCCGTCTGGAGGTCCATGTCCACCAGGGCCGTGGGGCGGCCCGACGCCTGGGCGGCCAGGGCGAGCTGGATGGCGGTGAGCGTGGCGCCGACCCCGCCCTTGGCGCCGCTCACCGTGACGACCGTGCCGCCGACGCCGGTGAACACGTCGATGCCCGCGCCGAGATGACGCCGTACGCCCACCGACCAGGCGGCGACGGCCTGCACACGGTTGGCCAGCTCCTCGTAGTGCAGGGGCAGGGCGACCAGGCCGCGGGCGCCGTAGTCCATGGCCGCCTGGAAGAGGCCGGGGCTCGCGTCGGAGGTGACGAGGATGACGCCCACCGCCGGGAAGCGCAGGGCGACCTCGCGGATGAGTTCCAGCGCCGGGACGGGGCCGATGCGTTCGTGGACGACGACGACCTCGGGCAGTTCGTCGACCGACTCGGCGGCGAGACGGGCGAGGGTGTCGACGAGCTGGGTGGAGTCGACGACCGGGGCGACCGGTTCGGCGTCCGGGAGCTGGCTGAGCAGCGTGGTGAGGGAACGGACCGCGTCCGCGTCGCCTACGGCCGGCAGGATCCTCGTGGGCATACGGCTCTCACTTGTCCTTCGCGAGTTCGTACGTGCGGTCCTGGTCCGGAACGGGCTGGGCGCCGCCGGGGGCCACCAGGGCGAGGCGGACCCGCTCGGCGAACGACTCGGCGTAGGTGAGGCGCTGGGCGTCGAGGGTGGAGAGGGCGAAGGTGATCGGGACGGCTTCCTTGGAGCGCTGGTCCCGGTTGCTCTCGTCGGGGTCGAGCGAGGTCAGCCTGCCGACGTCGAGGACTTTGGCATTGGTTACGATGATCTTGGACTGGGCGGGGCTACCCTCCCGCTCGCCCTCGAAGGTGGCGTACACGTTGACCGTGGAGCCGGGTGTGATCTTGCCGGCGACGCCGGTCGCCGCGTCGATCATGATGGCGACCTCCTGCTGCCCGGGCTGCAGAGCCGGCTGTGCCACGATCATGTCGCTCTGCAGCAGGGAGCCCTTCTCCAGCTTGGTCACCGCGATCTTGCCCTCGATCTGGCGCAGATCGGTGACGGCGTTGTCCGAGAGCCAGCGCTCGGGCATCGAGATCTTCTCGAACTGGGCCCTGCTCAGCGCCGTGTAGGGCTGGATCTCGGACTTGACCTCGTACGCGGTGACCTCGGGGCCGACCTTGGACTTCACGTCGTTGATGACGGAGAGCACGCCGGCGAAGGCCGCCAGGGCGCAGACGACCGACAGGATCAGGAGTATTACGCCGCGGCGCTGACGGGAGTTCATGAACCGGACAACCTCATTGGGGGATATCGGTCGACAGGGCTCACCCTGCGGTGAGTTGGTTCTGGTTCTGGTGCGGGCTCGGGTGCTGGTCGGTGGGCGGGGTGGCGGAGCAGAAGACGCAGCGGTCGCCGATGACGTCGATGCCGCACCAGTGGCAGCTGGACTGCCGTACGGACGTCACCAGTTGGTAGAGGACCGAGAGGTCGGGCAGGAAGGTGCAGAACTCGATCACCTTCGGGGTGCCCCACCAGGTCGCGGACTCGGCGGGCAGCGGGGTCTCGCGCAGGCCCTGGACGTTCCAGGCGGGCGCCAGGGTGCCCGCGATCCAGTCGGACTGGAACTGGCCCTTGGCGACCAGCATCGAGGTGGCGAACTCGGGGCCGGAGAGGGTGGCTTCCGGTCCGACGCGGACGAGCTGCGGCTCCGGGTGGGCGATCACGCCGAACTGGCTGCCGGGCACCCAGGACTTGGCGTGGGACTTCAGGCCGACGGGGACGCGGTCGAGTCGGGCGACGGAGCCGAGGACGGCGCCGGCGTGGATGTAGTGGGTGAGCAGGCGGCCCGCGGAGGCGAGGACGCCGGGGCTGAGGTCGCAGGAGGCGAGCTGGCGCAACTGGCGGGCGAGGACGGCCAGTCCGAGGGGCGGCAGAGCGGGACGGAAGAGCGCGATCCGGTCGCTCTCCAGGAGGGAGCGGATGGTGTGCAGCCGCCGCTCCACGCCGGGGGCCACCACCTGGGAGCACACGACGATCACATGTCCGTGCTGGTCGATGAGCCCCTGAAGCGCCGCCAGCGCGTGGTCCAGCGGCTGCCGGTCGAGGTCCTTGAGGACGATCGCGGGCACGGTCCGCTCGTCCTGTGGCGGCAGTGCCATGTCGGCACCGGTCACGGCAATGGCAGTTGGCACGCGCAGCTCCCCGTTCCCATGCCCCGCCGGCCCGACCGGCGTTACCCGACCCACCCAGTCGACTTCACTGCGTGACTATGCCAGCACTCTAACCACGCGGTTGTGACCGGAGAACAGCGTTTGTGTAGCTGGCGAGGAACTGCCGTTACACAAGTTGCGTCAAATCGGGGCAGGTTGAGCATCTCGCCCGTCACATTTCGACCCACGGACCCTTGCCAGGGTCATCGACTGGGCCCAGGGACCCACATCGCCGGGCCACTCTCGGGAACGAACTGGTCTGGACCTATTGACAGATGGATTGGTCTGGACCAGCTTATTGTCATGTCCCCACAGAGACGATCGACCCGGCTCTGGTCCGGAGTCGTCACCGCCACCCTCGTCGCCTTCTCCCTCTCCCTCGCGGGCGCGGGACAAGCCTCCGCAGCCGACGTCAACAACGCCAAGAACGCCGGATTCGAGTCCGGCCTGACCAACTGGACCTGCACGGCGAGCAGCGGTACGACCGTCTCCTCGCCGGTCCACTCGGGCGCCGCCGCCCTCAAGGCGACCCCGGCCGGGCAGGACAACGCCAAGTGCACCCAGTCCGTCGCCGTGAAGCCCGGCTCGACGTACACCCTGAGCGCCTGGGTCCAGGGCGGCTACAGCTATCTGGGCGTCACCGGCACCGGCACCACGGACGTGTCGACCTGGACCCCCGACTCCGCGTCCTGGAAGCAGCTGTCGACCACCTTCACCACCGGCGCCTCGACCACGTCCGTGACGGTCTACACCCACGGCTGGTACGGCCAGGCCGCCTACTACGCCGACGACCTCTCCGTCTACGGCCCCGACGGGGGCGGCGGCACCGACCCCACGCCCACGGTCCCGGCCGCACCGGGTGGCCTGTCCGTCTCCGGTACGACGTCGTCGTCGGTGTCCCTGGCCTGGAACACGGTCTCCGGCGCGACCGGCTACAACGTCTATCGCAACGGTACGAAGGTGACCGCGGTGAGCGGCACCTCGGCCACGGTGACCGGCCTCGCGGCCTCCACCTCGTACTCCTTCCAGGTCACGGCGACCAACTCGGCCGGTGAGTCACCGAAGTCGGCGACCGTGACGGGCACGACGACGGCGACCCCGACCGGCCCGGCGCTGCCCAAGCACGCCGTCACCGGCTACTGGCAGAACTTCAACAACGGCGCCACCGTCCAGAAGATCTCCGCCGTCCCGTCCCAGTACGACATCATCGCCGTGGCCTTCGCGGACGCGACGACGAC
>JABFXD010000888.1 GCA_013361925.1 Streptomyces sp.
CAGCTCCCCGTCCGGGACGACCCGGTTGACCAGGCCCAGGCGTTCGGCGTCGGCGGCGGTGAGGGCGTCGCCGAAGAACATCAGCTCCTTGGCGCGCTGCGGGCCGACCAGGCGGGGCAGGAGATAGGCGCCCCCGCCGTCGGGGACGAGCCCACGTCGTACGAACACCTCGATGAACTTCGCCGACTCCGCGGCCAGGACGAGATCGCAGGCGAGCGCGAGATGGGCGCCGAGGCCCGCCGCCGTGCCGTTCACCGCAGCGATCACCGGCTTCTCGCAGTCGAGGACCGCGGCGACCAGGCGCTGGGCGCCCAGCCGGATCACGCGCGCCACGTCCCCCGCGACCCGCTCACCGGACGCCGCGCCACCTCGCAGGTCCGCGCCCGCGCAGAAGCCGCGCCCGGTCCCGGTGATGACCACGGCCCGCGTCCCCGGGTCGGCCGAGGCGTCCGCCAACAGCCGGATCAGCAGGTCGCGTTGGTCGGGAGTCACGGCATTGAGGGCCTCGGGCCGGTTGAGCGTCAGGGTCAGGACCTGGCCCGCGACGGTGTGCAGCACGTCGTCGCTCACCGGCACACCACCAGCGCGTCCAGCGCCACCGCGCCCTGGCCGCGCGGCAGGACCATGAGCGGGTTGATGTCCAGCTCGGCCAGTTCGTCCCCGAGTTCCAGGGCCATCCGCTGCACCCGCAGGACGACCTCGACGAGCGCGTCGATGTCGGCCGGCGGCCGCCCCCGCACCCCGTCGAGCAGGGCCCGCCCCCGCAGGTCGCCGAGCATGTCCTTGGCCTGCTCCTCGGTGAACGGCGGTACGCGTACGGCCACGTCGCGCAGGACCTCCACAAGGACGCCGCCGAGCCCGACCGTGACCGTCGGTCCGAACAGGTCGTCGTGGGTGACGCCGACGACCATCTCGACGCCCCGCTCGACCATCTGGCAGACCAGCACCCCGTCCAGGGAGACGCCCTCGTAGCGGGCGATGTCGGTCAACTCCCGGTAGGCGTCGCGGACCTGGCTCGCGGAGGTGAGGCCGATCTTCACCAGGCCCAGCTCGGTCTTGTGGGCGATCTGCGCGCCGGAGGCCTTCATCACCACCGGGTAGCCCACCAGGCCGGCCGCGCGGACGGCCGCCGCCGCGCTGGTCACCAGCTGCTCGCGCGGCACGCGGATGCCGTACGCCCGCAGCAGCTGCTTCGCCGCGTGCTCGCTCAGCTGCTGGCCCGGACGCATCAGCGCCTGCGCCTTGCGGAAGGAGGGGGAGGTGGTGCGCGGGGCCTCGTCGAGGGGGGAGCGGTAGGCGGCGGTGAAGCGGTGGTGGTCGAGATAGGCGCGGACGGCCGTGACGCAGTTGCCGACCGTGCGGAAGGTGGCCACCCGGGAGGAGCCCAACAGGACGTCGCGGTACGCCGGTTCGGTGCCGACCGGCGATCCCCACACCACGCAGACCAGCTTGTCCGTCTGCTCGGCCGCGTCCACCAGGTCCTGGACCAGCTTGTCGCTGAGCGGCGGGAAGGGGCCGGTGACCGGGCAGATCAGCACGCCGACCGCCGGGTCGTCGAGGATCGCGTCGATGATCTTCCGGCCGCGGTGGTCGCCGACCGGGTGGCCCCCGTTGTCGACCGGGTTGGCCACGTTCAGGTACTCCGGTATCCACTGGTGCAGTTCGGCCTGCTTGGCGTCGGAGAGCGGCGGCAGCCTCAGCCCCGCCTCCGTCGCCAGGTCGGCGAAGTGGGCGCCGGTGCCGCCCGAGATCGAGTAGACGACGACCCCGTCGGCGCGCGGCGGGCGGGCGCGGGCCAACAGGGCGGCGGTGTCCTGGAGTTCGTCGAGACCGTCGACGCGGATCACGCCGTACTGCCGCATCGCCGCGTCCACCACGGCGTCCGCGCCGGTCAGCTTGCCGGTGTGGGAGGCGGCCGTGCGGGCGCCGGTCTCGGTGCGGCCCACCTTGACCGCGACGACCGGCACCTTGCGGCGGGCGGCCCGGTCGGCGGCCAGCAGGAAGGAGCGGCCGTCCTTGAGGCCCTCGACGTAGCAGGCGATGGCGCCGACGTCCGGCTGCTCGGCGAAGTAGGAGAGGAAGTCGGCGGTCTCCAGGTCGGCCTCGTTGCCGGTCGGCGCCCAGTGGGAGAGGCGGATGCCGAGCTCCTGGAGGGCGAAGACGGGGCGTCCCTGGTGCCCGGACTGGGTGATGAGGGCGATCGCCGGTCCGTCGAGGTCGTCGCGGAACCGCTCGAAGGCGTTGAGGTTGGTGTTCGGACCGAGCAGCCGCATCCCGGACCGCCGTACGGCGGCGGCCAGTCGGGCCTGTGCGGCGGCGCCCGCCTCGCCGGTCTCCGCGAACCCGGAGGCGAAGACGACCGCGAACTTCGCCTTGGCCTCGGCGAGTTCCTCGATCACCGGAAGCGGGTCGGCGACCAGCAGGACGGCGAGGTCGACCTGCTCGGGCAGCTCGGCGACGGACGTCACGCAGGCGATGCCGAACACCTCCGGACGGCTGGGATGCACCGGGTGCAGCCGGGCCCCGACGCGTTCGGCCCAGCCGAGGAGCTGCCGGGTGACGCCGGTGTTGGGGCGGCCCTCGGTGTCCGAGGCGCCGATCACGGCGACCGATTCCGGCCGGAAGAAACGGTCCAGATCGGGGACGTCGCCGTACAGCCGACGGCCGCTGACGTCGAGGTCGTCGACGTCGGCCGGCCGACCGTGGACGGCGGGCCCGGGTTGCTCGCCGCATGCGATGGCCCGGGCCCGGCGGGAGTCGGTGGTGAGGGTGCCGTGGGTTGATCCAAGCATCGGTCCGCCCGCTCCTGTGTGACAGCGATTAACTGACGCAGTGTCAGATTAA
>JABFXD010000590.1 GCA_013361925.1 Streptomyces sp.
GTCCTACAGCAGGGCGCGGCCCGTGGGGACGGCGCTGGAGGAGCTGGAGCGGTGCGCGGGGACGCAGTTCGACCCACGGATGGTGACCGCGCTCGTCCGGGCCCTGGGACGCCACGGCTGGCATCCCGCGGTGACCGCGGACGAGGCGACCCGGCCGCCGGAGCCGCGACGTCCGGTGGGCAGCCGGTCCGGGGTACGGCGATGAGCGACGCCGTGCCGGGTGCTGTGAGTGACGTGCCTGTGGTGGGTGGGGTGGGTGCCGCGGGCGGCGTGTCCGCGGCGGGTGCCGGGGTGGGGCCGGTCTCGGCCGGTGGGGCGGCGCGGGTGTGCCGGGCGCCGCTGCTGTTGAGCCTCGTCCACACCTCCGCCGTCCTGGTCGCCGGTGTCTCCCTCGCCGTCACCCTCTGGACCGGCCTGGAGGAGCGGGGCGTCGCGGTCGCCTTCGGGGTGCTGATCGGCGTGGGGGAGCTGACGCGGTGGACCGGCGCCCAGGTCAGGGAGGCCGCGCCGCTCGGGGCCGCCGGGGCGCTGTCGTACGCGCTGCTCGGGGCGGACGCCGGGCGGGCGACGCAGCACGGGGTGGCCCAGGTGGTGGCGGTCGTCGTCGCGGCCGGGCTGCTGGGCAGCGTGCCGCACATCTGGCGGGGCAGCGGACGGGCGCCGGACCATCTCGCGCGGCGCGTGCTCAGCACCGGCTTCGCCGCCGTCTGCTTCCAACCCCTCTACAACCAGGGCGTGTTCACCGCCTGGGGCGGACCGGCGTACGCCCTGCTGCTGATCGCGATCCTCGCCCTCACCGCCCTGTGCGACGCCGTGCTCGCCGCCGCGCTGCGGCACTCCCGCACCCGCTGGCCCTTCGGCCCCCTGCTGCGCGACGAGCTGCGGGCGCTGCTCGGCATCGGCTCCGCCGTCTGCGCGACCGGCGCCGTCATGGCCCTCGCGGTCGCCGTCATCGGCCTGTGGGCGCTGCCGGTGTTCTGTGTGCCCCTGCTGCTCACCCAGCTCTCCTTCCGGCGCTACGCCGCCGTCCGCACCACCTACCGGCAGACCATCGCCTCCCTCGCCCGCGCCACCGAGATCGCCGGATACACCCCCGCCGGACACGCCCGCCGCGTCGCCGCGCTCAGCCGTGCCGTCGGCCGGGACCTGGGGCTGTCCGGGCGAGACCTCACCGTCCTGGAGTACGCCGCCCTCATGCACGACATCGGACAGCTCAGCCTGGTCGACCCGGTGCCCGCCGGGGCCACGGCCGCCCTGCCCGCGGAGGAGCAGCGGCGGATCGCGCTGCTCGGCGGGGCCGTCGTACGGCAGACCGGGGTGGACGGCGCGGTCGCCGTGGTCGTGGAGCGGCAGGCCGACCCGTACCGGCAGCAGCCGGTCGCCGCGCGGATCGTACGGACGGTGAACGCCTACGAGGAGAAGGCGCGGGACGCCGGGCCCGGCGGGCCCTTCACCGCACTGGAGGAGCTGCGGCTCGCGACCGCGGGGGACTACGCGCCGGAGGTCGTGGAGGCGCTGGCCAGGGTGCTGGCGAGAGACTGTCTGACCCTGCCCTCGGGTGGGTAACCCATGGGTAATGAGCGCCCCTCCAGCCGCACGTGGTTGGATGCGAAGGAGAGGGATTCCGGGGGCAGTGGCGAGGTCACTGAGGGCAACTGGCAGGCGGGAATCGTGAGGATCTTCGGCAAAGGACGGCACCGGCCCTCCGCCTCCTGGCGGCAGGCCACCGACCGCGCGTTCACGCTGATCGGCGACGGTCGGTACGAGGACGCGGGCGCGCTGCTGACGCGCGCCGCCGATCTGGAGCCGTGGCTGTCCGAGTCCTGGTTCAACCTCGCCCTGCTGCACAAGTTCCGGCACGACTGGGAGCAGGCCCGTGCGGCCGGGCTGCGTGCCGTGGCCCTCCTCGACCGGGAGACGGGCGCACCCGACTGGTGGAACGTCGGCATCGCGGCCACCGCGCTCCAGGACTGGCCGCTGGCCCGGCGGGCCTGGCAGGCCTACGGACTGCGGGTGCCGGGCGGGGCGGCCGACCCCGGTGAGCCGGTCGGCATGGACCTCGGGAGCGCGGCCGTACGGCTGTCGCCCGAGGGTGAGGCCGAGGTGGTGTGGGGGCGTCGGCTGGATCCGGCCCGGATGGAGGTGCTGTCCATTCCGTTGCCGTCCTCCGGGCGGCGCTGGGGTGAGGTCGTGCTGCACGACGGGGTGCCTCACGGGGAGCGGACGACCGCCGCCGGGCACTCCTATCCCGTCTTCGACGAGATCGAGCTGTGGGCGCCCTCGCCGGTGCCGACGTGGGTCGTGCTCCTTGAGGCTGCCACGGAGGCGGATCGGGACGCGCTGGAGCAGCTCGCGGCCGACGCGGGGTTCGCGGCGGAGGACTGGTCTTCCTCGGTGCGGTTGCTGTGCCGGATGTGCTCGGAGTCGCGGATGCCGTCGGATGAGGGGGACGGGGAGCATCTTGATCCGCACGATCACAGTGAGCCGGGGCATCCCGGGCCGCTGGGGCATCGGACGGACGGGCAGTTGTGGGTGCCGGAGCGGGAGTGCGGGGTGGCTGCGCCGGCTTCGCTGGTACGGGGGTTGTTGGACGGGTGGGTTGCGGACAGCCCTGACTCCCGGGACTGGCGGGATTTGGAAGAGGTCTGTTAGGTCGTCTTTCGGCTGCGGGGCGGTGGGGGCTGGTCGCGCAGTTCCCCGCGCCCCTGAAGGGGCACGTCCACGTACCCTGTATCAGCAACTTCACCCCTGATTGTTTAGGAAGGCATCGTCGGTCATGGCGCAGCAGGACACCGATCAGCAGCACGCGGGCGTGCTTCCCGTGGACGACGAGGGTTTCGT
>JABFXD010000536.1 GCA_013361925.1 Streptomyces sp.
CTACAGCTCCGCCGGAGCCGCCCCCTTCAGGTCCTCCAGGTCGAAGACCTCCGCCATCCGCGCGTACCCCTTGTCGCTCGGGTGGAGACGGTCCCCGGAGTCGTAGTCCGAGCGCAGCCGGCGCGGGTTGTACGGGTCGCGCAGCGCCTCGTCGAAGTCCACGACGGCGTCGTACACCTTGCCGTCCCGGATCGCGGCGTTGATCTGCTGCCGCACGCCCTCCCGGGCGCTCGTGTACCCGCGGTGCCCCTGGAAGGGCATGAGCGTGGCGCCGACGACCTTGATCCCGCGCGCGTGGGCCTGCCGGACCAGGGTGCGCAGCCCGTCCAGGACCTTCTCCGGGTCGGCGAGCCGCGGGTTGCGCAGGATGTCGTTGATGCCGAGGTCGATGACGACGACCTTCACGTTCGTACGGGAGAGCACGTCACGGCCGAAGCGCCCGAGGCCGCTCTGGTTGTCGGCGGGGCGGCCGAGGCCGTTGGCGAGGACCTGGTTGCCGCTGATGCCCTGGTTGACGACGCTGTAGCGGGGCAGGTCGCGGCCGGCCTCGATCGCGGTGCGCAGCCGCTGCGAAAGGACGTCCGTCCAGCGGTGGTTGGCGCCCTCGGTGGAGGTGATGCCGTCGGTGAGGGAGTCGCCGAGGACGACGACCGTGCCGTCCGACTCGTTGCTGAGCACGTCCAGCGCGGTGAGGTAGCGCCAGTACGGCGTCTCTTCCGCGTACCCCGTGCCGGTGGTGTCCTCGGTGAGGTCGCCGTCGGCGACGTACGAGATCTGCTGGGCGTGCGGATGGTAGGTGACCGGCCCGGACGGCGTGGGCGAGTACGTGGTGACGAGGATGTCGCTGTCATGCGTGATGGTGATGCCGACCGCGTCGCTCATCACCTGGCCGCCCGCGGGGACGACCACGCTCGGGCTGCCGCCGAAGGTGAGCCGCCGCATGGTGTCGACGGCCGCGGCGGCGGTGTCGTCGGCCGCCGCGAGGGCGATCGACGCGTGGGTGATGGTCAGCGGCGACTGGCCGTAGAGATTGGACAGCGTGATCCGGGCACTCGTACCACCGACCGACGTGTGCACCACGTTGCGCACCGAGCGGCCCGCCATGCCCTCGGTCTCGGTGCCGGGTTCGGCACCGGCCGGGGAGGTGGACCAGGCGCCGACCCAGGTGCCGGTGGAGGCCGGGGCGGCGTTGCGTGGGGCGGGGGCCTGGGCGGCGCGGTGCCGCGGGCTCGTGGCGCTCCCGTCGTCGGCGGCGACACCGACGTAGATGGCGCCGGACAGGGCCACGATCAGGGCGATGATCGCCGAAAGCAGGGCATAACCACGTCTTCTGGTCATGCGGTGCGGGTCTCCTCGGGCGGATGGGAGCCCGAGGCTCCGATGTGATCACCTCATGATGCGTCATGCGGTGAGGGGTAGTTGACCGGACCCCCTTGTCCCGCTGCCCCGATCAGACAGACGCCGGGAACTCCTGTTCCGTTCCGGGAGTAGGTCAGGAAGGGACAATGTGTGCAGGGGATCACAACGGGCGGAGTGGATCGGACGTGATGGAACGCGCTAATCCGGATGAAACGGATGCCGCTGACGTGAATCAGCATGCCCACCCGGCCACCGCCTCCAACCGCGCGATGGGCACGTTCAGCGCGGCCGACGAGGAGAAGCAGCGGGGCGTACGCCGGATGAAGCTGACGGCGACCGGGCTGCTGCTGTTCGTCGCGCTCGTGTACGTCCTCGCCAAGTGGGCCTCGCACGCGGGCGCCGGCGGCTGGGCGGGCTATGTCGCCGCCGCCGCGGAGGCCGGCATGGTGGGTGCGATGGCGGACTGGTTCGCGGTGACGGCCCTGTTCCGTCACCCGCTCGGCCTGCCGATCCCGCACACCGCGATCATCCCCACCAAGAAGGACCAGCTCGGGGTGTCGCTGGGCGAGTTCGTCGGCGAGAACTTCCTCTCCGAGGACGTCGTACGCGGGCGTCTGCGCGCCGTCGGCATCGGCAGCAGGCTCGGCGCCTGGCTCGCCGACCCCGAGCACGCCGACCGGGTCACGGCCGAGCTGTCGGCCGCGCTGCGCGGCGCCCTGACGGTCCTTCGGGACTCCGACGTCCAGGCGGTCGTCGGCGAGGCGATCACCCGGCGGGCCGACGCACAGGAGATCGCGCCCGGCATCGGCAAGATGCTGGAGAGGATCGTCGCCGACGGCGGCCACCGCAGGGTCGTGGACCTGGTGGTGACGCGGGCGCACGACTGGCTGGTCCTGCACGACGAGCAGGTCATGGACGCCGTACAGGGCGGAGCGCCCGGCTGGACCCCGCGGTTCGTGGACAAGAAGGTCGGCGAACGCGTCTACAAGGAGCTGCTGCGCTTCGTGACGGAGATGCGGGACATGCCCTCGCATCCGGCGCGCGGTGCCCTGGACCGCTTCCTGGGCGACTTCGCCGCCGACCTCCAGTCCGACACGGACACCCGCGCGCGCGTGGAGCGGCTCAAGGGCGAGGTGCTCGGCCGGGGCGAGGTCCAGGACCTCATCGCCTCCGCCTGGACCGCCGTACGCTCCATGATCGTGTCGGCCGCCGAGGACGAGCGCAGTGAGCTACGGCTGCGGGTGCGGGCGTCGCTGCTCTCGCTCGGGGCGCGGATGGCGGTCGAGCCGCGGCTCCAGGCGAAGGTGGACGGCTGGGTCGAGGGCGCGGCGGTGTACGTCGTGACCACCTACCGGCACGAGATCACCTCCCTGATCACCGACACGGTCGCCGGCTGGGACGCCGAGCACACGACGCGGAAGATCGAGGCGAACATCGGCCGTGACCTTCAGTTCATCCGGATCAACGGCACGGTGGTGGG
>JABFXD010000926.1 GCA_013361925.1 Streptomyces sp.
GTACGACGGACTGATCACGCCGCTACAGCGGCAAGTGCGGGCCGGCTACCGCCGGTTGAGAGGGGTCCCTGCCAGATGACGGCACCATTGCACGAGCCGACCGCGGAAGCGGCCCCGAGCGCGGCCGAAGAAGCGGCGGTCAACGCCGGCGCCAAGGCCGTACAGGGGCGTTCCCTGGGCCGGATCGCCTGGGAGCGTTTGAAGCGGGACAAACTCGCCCTCGCGGGCGGCATCGTCGTGCTCTTCCTCATCGCGGTCGCCCTGCTCGCGCCCGTGATCACCAGCCTCTACGGCCAGGACCCGAACACGTACAACGACAAGGACCTGATCGACCCGCTGTTCGGCACCCCCAAGGGGTCCTTCGGCGGCATGAGCGGCGACCACTGGCTGGGTGTCGAGCCGGTCAACGGCCGTGACATCTTCGCCCGTATCGTCTACGGCGCCCGGATCTCGCTGCTCGTCGGCTTCCTGTCCGCGATCGTCGCCGTGATCATCGGTACCGTCCTGGGCGTCCTGGCCGGCTTCTTCGGCGGCTGGATCGACTCCGCCATCAGCCGGGTCATGGACGGTCTGCTGGCCTTCCCGCAGCTGCTGTTCATCATCGCGCTGGTCTCCGTCATGCCGAACGAGATGCTCGGACTGTCCGGCACGGGCGTGCGCCTGTTCGTGATGATCCTGGTCATCGGGTTCTTCGGCTGGCCCTACATCGGACGCGTGGTGCGCGGCCAGACGCTCTCGCTGCGCGAGCGTGAATACGTCGAAGCGGCCCGTTCGCTCGGCGCCGGGCGGCTCTACATCCTGTTCAAGGAACTGCTGCCCAACCTCGTCGCGCCGATCATCGTGTACACGACGATGATGATCCCCACCAACATCCTCACCGAGGCGGCGCTCAGCTTCCTGGGCGTGGGCGTCAAACCGCCCACGGCCTCCTGGGGGCAGATGCTCTCGAACGCGATCGACTACTACAAGTCGGACCCCACCTACATGGTGGTCCCGGGTGTAGCGATCTTCATCACGGTTCTTGCCTTCAATCTCTTCGGCGACGGCGTGCGGGACGCGCTGGACCCGAAGGGATCCCGCTGAACTGCCGTACACAAAGCGTCCCGTGGCACCAACACGGGGTCTCTCATCAAATCCGGAGGATCCGAGATCGTGACTACCCAACGCACCTCAGGGCGGCGGAAGCAGGCGTTCGCCGCTGCCGCCGCGGTCGCCGCGCTGCTGACGACGGCGGCGTGCGGCGGCGGCGATGACGACGGCGGCAACGGCAAGGGCTCCTCGACGGGCGCGGCCGGCTTCAACGCCGCGAACAACAAGGTCGCCCAGGCCTCGCTCGCCAAGAAGGGCGGCGAGCTGAAGTTCGCCGGTGCCCAGGACGCCGACTCGTGGGACACCACGCGCGGTTACTACGGCTTCATGTGGAACTTCGCGCGCTACTACAGCCGCCAGCTCGTCACCGGTGCCGCGGCTCCGGGCGAGAAGGGCACGGAGCTCACCCCGGACCTCGCCACCGGTCTCGCCAAGGTCACCGACGGCGGCAAGACCTACACGTACACCCTGCGTGACGGCATCACGTGGGAGGACGGCAAGGAGATCACCTCCAAGGACGTCAAGTACGGCATCGAGCGCGTCTGGGCGCAGGACGTGCTGTCCGGCGGCCCGGTCTACCTGAAGGACGTCCTCGACCCCAAGGGCGAGTACAAGGGCCCGTACAAGGACTCCTCCGCCGACAAGCTCGGCCTGAAGGCGATCGACACTCCGGACGACAAGACCATCGTCTTCCACCTGCCGGAGCCCAACGCCGACTTCGAGGAGATCCTCGCCCTGGTCTCGGCCTCCCCGGTCCGCCAGGACAAGGACACCAAGTCCAAGTACGGCCTGAAGCCGTTCTCCTCCGGCCCGTACAAGTTCCAGTCGTACAGCCCGGGCAAGGACCTGGTCCTGGTCCGCAACGACAAGTGGAGCCAGGCCTCGGACCCGATCCGCAAGGCGTACCCGGACAAGATCTCGGTCAAGTTCTTCTCGAACGCCAACGACCTGGACGCCCGTCTGCTCGCCGGTGACTACGACCTGGACATCAACCAGACCGGTCTGTCCCCGCAGGGCCGCACCAGCGCCCTCCAGGAGCACAAGGCCAACCTGGACAACCCGGTCTCCGGCTACATCCGCTACGCGACCTTCCCGCAGAGCGTGAAGCCGTTCGACAACGAGCACTGCCGCAAGGCCGTGATCTACGGCGCCGACCACGTCTCGCTGCAGACCGCGCGCGGTGGCCCGGTCGCCGGTGGTGACATCGGCACCAACATGCTCCCGCCGACCGTCCCCGGTTCCGAGGGCCAGTCGTACGACCCGTACGAGCTGAACGGCGCGAACAAGAACGGCAACGTCGCCAAGGCCAAGGAAGAGCTGAAGGCCTGCGGCAAGCCGAACGGCTTCAAGACCACCATCGCCGTCCGTAACAACAAGCCGGTCGAGGTCGCCACCGCCGAGTCGCTTCAGGCCTCCCTGAAGAAGGTCGGCATCGACGTCAACATCGACCAGTTCGACGGTTCGCAGACGTCCGGCATCATCGGCAGCCCCTCCAACGTGAAGAAGAAGGGCTACGGCATCATCATCATGGGCTGGGGCGCCGACTTCCCGTCGGTCCAGGGCTTCGGTCTGCCGCTGTGGGACGGCAAGTACATCCTCGAGAGCGGCAACAACAACTTCGCCCTGATCGACGACAAGAAGATCAACGGCCTGTTCGACACCTACGTGAAGACGCAGGACGACGCGGGCAAGCTGGCGATCGCCAAGGACATCAACCACGCGGTCATGGACGGCGGCTACTACCTGCCGTTCGTCTTCGAGAAGTTCGTCAACTGGCGCGGTGACCGTCTCGCGAACGTCTACACGTCGGACAACTACAGCGGCATGTACGACTTCGTGAACCTCGGTCTGAAGTCCGCGAAGTAAACCCGGCACACCCGCCGTACGGCACGAAAGGCAGGTGAAGGCCGGCGACGTGGGAGCGCGGGCCACCGGACGACCTCCGGTGGCCCGCGGCCCGCGGCGGGCCGAGAGCTGTGCTCGCTTACCTCATCAGGCGGCTGTTCGCCGCCGCAGTGATGCTCGTGGTCATCATCATGGTGGTCTTCGGCATCTTCTTCCTCGTCCCCAAGTGGGCGGGCGTCGACGTCGCCTTGAGCTTCGTGGGCAAGCAGGCCGACCCCGCCGCCGTCGAGGGCGTGCGGCAGAAGCTCGGACTGAGCGACCCGATCTACGCTCAGGTCTGGGAGTTCTTCAAGGGTCTCTTCGCCGGCCGCACCTATGTGGGCGGTGGCGACTCCGTGCACTGTGCGGCGCCGTGCTTCGGCTACTCCTTCCGCACCGAGCAGGCCATCTGGCCGGTGATCACCGACCGCTTCCCGGTGACCCTGGGTCTCGCGCTCGGTGCCGCCTTCCTGTGGCTGCTGTTCGGTGTGGCCGCGGGTGTGCTCTCCGCGCTCAAGCGGGGCAGCCTGTGGGACCGCGGTGCGATGGTCGTCGCCCTCGCGGGTGTCTCCCTCCCGATCTACTTCACCGGTCTGCTGAGCCTCGCGATCTTCTCGTACAGTCTCGGCTGGGTCGAGGGCGAGTACGTGCCCCTCGACGAGAGCTTCACCGGCTGGCTCGGCGGCATGATCCTCCCCTGGATCACCCTCGCCTTCCTCTACGCGGCGATGTACGCCCGGATCACCCGGGCCACCATGATGGAGATCCTCGGCGAGGACTACATCCGCACCGCCCGCGCGAAGGGCCTCAAGGAGCGGGTCGTCATCGGCAAGCACGCCATGCGCTCGACGATGACCCCCATCCTGACCATGCTCGGCATGGACCTGGGCGCCCTCATCGGCGGCGCGATCCTGACCGAGACCACGTTCAGCCTGCCGGGCCTCGGCCAGGCGGTGCTCAACGGCATCAAGACCCAGGACCTGCCCATCATTCTGGGCGTCACCCTGATCACTTCTCTCGCGGTGCTGATCGCCAACCTCGTGGTGGACATCCTCTACGCCGTGATCGACCCCCGAGTGAGGCTCGCATGACCGAACTCAGCAAGAGCGGAGCGGCCGTGGGCGAGCCCACCCCCGCCTCGCCCGCGCCGACCTCCTTCCTCGAAGTGCGCGACCTCAAGGTGCACTTCCCGACCGACGACGGTCTGGTCAAGTCCGTCGACGGGCTCTCCTTCAAGCTGGAGAAGGGCAAGACCCTCGGCATCGTGGGCGAGTCCGGCTCCGGCAAGTCGGTGACCTCGCTCGGCATCATGGGCCTGCACACCGCCGGTCAGTACGGCAAGCGCAAGGCGCAGATCTCCGGCGAGATCTGGCTGGACGGCACCGAACTGCTCACCGCCGACCCGGACCATGTGCGCAAGCTGCGTGGCCGCGAGATGGCGATGATCTTCCAGGACCCGCTGTCGGCGCTGCACCCGTACTACACGATCGGCCAGCAGATCGTGGAGGCGTACCGCATCCACCACAAGGTGGACAAGAAGACCGCCAAGCGCCGTGCGGTGGAGATGCTCGACCGCGTCGGCATCCCGCAGCCGGACAAGCGGGTGGACAACTACCCGCACGAGTTCTCCGGCGGTATGCGCCAGCGCGCGATGATCGCGATGTCGCTGGTCAACAACCCCGAACTGCTCATCGCGGACGAGCCGACGACCGCCCTGGACGTGACCGTCCAGGCGCAGATCCTCGACCTGATCCGGGATCTGCAGAAGGAGTTCGGCTCCGCGGTCATCATCATCACCCACGACCTGGGCGTCGTCGCCGAGCTCGCCGACGACATCCTGGTGATGTACGGCGGGCGCTGCGTCGAGCGTGGTCCGGCCGAGAAGGTGTTCTACGAGCCCCGCCACCCCTACACCTGGGGTCTGCTCGGTTCGATGCCGCGTCTCGACCGTGACCAGCAGGAGCGCCTGATCCCGGTGAAGGGCTCCCCGCCCTCGCTGATCAACATCCCGTCCGGCTGCGCCTTCAACCCGCGCTGCCCGTACGCGGACATCCCGAAGGACAACGTCACCCGCACGGTCCGCCCGGAGCTCGCCGAGGTCGGCAGCCAGCACTGGGCCGCCTGCCACATGACGCAGGAGCAGCGGGAGCGGATCTGGACCGAAGAGATTGCGCCGAAGCTGTGAGCGAGGACAAAGTGAGCATCCCTGCGCAGAGCGACGGCACGCTGGTCACCAAGGCCGACGCCGCCCCCGGCGAGACCCTGCTGAAGGTGACCGGGCTCCAGAAGCACTTCCCGATCAAGAAGGGCCTGCTCCAGCGGCAGGTCGGCGCGGTCCGCGCGGTCGACGGCATCGACTTCGAGGTCAAGTCCGGCGAGACCCTCGGTGTCGTGGGCGAGTCCGGCTGCGGCAAGTCGACGATGGGCCGGCTGATCACCCGGCTGCTCGAACCGACGGCCGGCAAGGTGGAGTTCGAGGGCCAGGACATCACGCACCTCGGTGTCGGCGGCATGCGTCCGCTCCGCCGCGACGTGCAGATGATCTTCCAGGACCCGTACTCGTCGCTGAACCCGCGCCACACCATCGGCACGATCGTCGGCGCGCCCTTCAAGCTCCAGGGCGTGACCCCCGAGGGCGGCATCAAGGCGGAGGTCCAGCGGCTGCTGTCGGTCGTGGGCCTCAACCCCGAGCACTACAACCGCTATCCGCACGAGTTCTCCGGCGGTCAGCGCCAGCGCATCGGCATCGCCCGCGCGCTGGCCCTGAACCCGAAGCTGGTCGTGGCCGACGAGCCGGTCTCGGCGCTCGACGTGTCCATCCAGGCCCAGGTCGTGAACCTGCTCGACGACCTCCAGCAGGAGCTCGGCCTGACGTACGTGATCATCGCGCACGACCTCTCGGTCGTCCGGCACGTCTCGGACCGGATCGCGGTGATGTACCTCGGCAAGATCGTCGAGCTGGCGGACCGCGAGTCGCTGTACAAGGCGCCGATGCACCCGTACACCAAGGCGCTCATGTCGGCGGTGCCGATCCCGGACCCGCGGCGCAAGAACGCCAAGTCCGAGCGCATCCTGCTCAAGGGCGACGTGCCCTCGCCGATCTCCCCGCCGAGCGGCTGCCGCTTCCACACCCGGTGCTGGAAGGCGACGCAGATCTGCACGACGACCGAGCCGAAGCTGGTGGAACTGAAGCCGGGCCAGCAGGTGGCATGCCACCACCCGGAGAACTTCGAGGACCAGGCTCCCCAGGACACGGTCCTGCTGACGGTCGCGAAGGAAGCGGCGGAACTGGTGGCGGACGAGGTCCTGGCGGAGAGCGCGGAGACGTCGGCGGCGGTCGCGGCGGAGGTCGCTTCCGAGGGTACGCCTGCCGCCGAGGAGGCACCTGCCCCCGAGGAAGCGGAAGCCGACGGTCAGGAGTCAACTGACAAGTAACGCATGACGACTTAGCAAAGTCATGCACATGCCCGACCGGGAGGGTCCAGAGTCGTCCGTGTCCGACTTATCGGCACACGCTCGAAAGGGACGACACATGAGACTCTCCCGTTCGGCACAATTAGGGGCCATCGCCACGGCGGTGGCCTCTTTCTGCGTCATCGCGGCCGCCCCCGCTCCGTCACCCGGAGCGGCCGGCGTAGGCGACCCCTACTTCCCGCTCCTCGGCAACGGCGGCTTCGACGCCCGCCACTACGACCTCGACCTGGCGTACAACCCGGACACCGACCGCCTCGACGGCCGTACGACCCTCACCGCCCGCGCCACCCAGAACCTCTCGTCCTTCGACCTCGACCTCCAGCAGTTGGAGGTCACGCGTGTCGAAGTGAACGGTAAGCGCGCCCAGTTCACCCGCGACGGCGACGAACTGCGCGTCACCCCGCGAGGTGCGCTCCCCAAGGGCCGTGACTTCACGGTCCGGGTGACCTACGGCGGCGTACCCGAACCGCTCGGCGGCCCGATCGTGTTCGGCTCCGACTACGGGTGGATGAAGACCGCCGACGGTGTCTTCGTCGCCTGTGAACCCAACGCCGCCTCCACCTGGTTCCCGTCCAGCGACCACCCCGACGACAAGGCGACGTACGACATCCGGATCAAGGCGCCCAAGGGCCTGACCGGTGTCTCCAACGGCCGGCTCGTCTCGACGTACGACAAGGGCGACTCGACGTACACCCACTGGCGCGAGAGCAAGCCGATGGCGACCTATCTCGCGACCGCGACGATCGGGAAGTTCGACGTCCGCACCGGCACCACCCCCGCCGGCACCCCGATCTACGTCGCGATCGACCCCGTCCTCGCGAACAGCAACAACGTCGACGTGTACGCGGTCACGGCCGCCGCCACCGACTACTGGTCCGAGGTCTTCGGGCCGTATCCCTTCGAGGAGACCGGTGCGATCGTCGACGACATGCCCGAGGCGGGGTTCTCGCTGGAGGTGCAGTCGAAACCGGTCTACTCGGCCGTGCGCAGCGAGACGACGATCGTGCACGAGCTGGCCCACCAGTGGTTCGGCGACTCGGTGTCGGTGGAGCGCTGGAAGGACATCTGGCTCAACGAGGGCTTCGCCACGTACGCGCAGTGGCTGTGGGCCGAGCACCAGGGCACCCGCAGCGCCCACGACTCGTTCCTGGCCGGGTACAACGCCCGCCCGGCCGATGCCCCCTTCTGGCAGGTCACCGTCGGCGACCCGCAGCGCGACACCATGTTCGCCTCCGCGGTCTACCAGCGCGGCGCGATGACGCTCCAGATGCTGCGCGAGCGCATCGGCGACACGGCCTTCTTCAAGCTGCTGCCGGCCTGGACGAAGATCCACCGCTACGGCAACGCGAACACGGCGGACTTCATCCGGCTCGCGGAGAAGGTCTCGGGGCAGCAGCTGGACGACCTGTTCCAGACCTGGCTGTTCACCACAGGGAAACCGACCCTCTGAGCCTTGCATTGCAAGGGTGACCCCCATGTTCAGGTAAGAATGTGGGGTGCTTGAGCAACTGTTCAGTCCCTCCGTCCAGCACACGCTCGACGTGATCGGCATCTTCGTCTTCGCCATCTCGGGCGCGCTGCTGGCCGTGCGCAAGAACTTCGACGTCTTCGGCATCGCCGTGCTCGCCGAGGTCACCGCGCTGGGCGGCGGGCTGTTCCGGGACCTGATCATCGGTGCCGTACCGCCCGCCGCCTTCACGGACCTGGGGTACTTCATCACCCCGCTGCTCGCCGCGCTCCTGGTCTTCTTCCTGCACCCGCAGGTGGAGCGCATCCAGCTCGGTGTGAACGTCTTCGACGCGGCGGGCCTCGGCCTGTTCTGCGTGACCGGGACGACGAAAGCGTACGACTACGGGCTCGGCCTCACCCAGTCCGCCACCCTCGGTCTCGCCACCGCGGTCGGCGGGGGTGTGCTGCGGGACGTGCTCGCCAACGAGGTGCCGTCGCTGCTGCGCTGGGACCGCGACCTGTACGCGGTCCCGGCGATCGTCGGCGCCACCATGGTGGTGCTCTGCATCCGTTACGACGTCCTGAACCCGTTCACCAGCTCCCTCGCGGTCGTCACGGCCTTCGTGCTGCGGCTGCTGGCGATGCGGTACCACTGGCGAGCTCCGCGGGCCTGGAACCGGCGCTCGACCGTGAGCGAGGAGTAGTCCCGCCGGCCCGGCCGTGCAGCAGTCCCATCTCCTCGGTCAGCCAGCGGAACGCCGGGACCACCTGGGGCCGCCACAGCGCCATGTTGTGGCCGCCCGCGCTCCTCGGGACGTAGACGACGTGCACGGTCGTCGGGGCTTTCGCGATCTGTTCGAGGCCGGCGGCCGCCTCGTAGCCGTCGCCGGGCTGGCCCGACTGGTAGAGCGCGACCGCGGGCGGGGTACGGGCGTCGCGCAGCAGGACGTAGGGGTTGTTGGCGCGGCGCAGGGCGGGCGTCTCGGCGGCCAGCGAGGTGCGTTCGCCGATGGGGTCGTTGTAGCCGGACATGCTGATCGCGGCCCGGTAGCGGTCGGGGTGGGCGACGGCGAGCTTGGTCGCGCAGTGCCCGCCCGCGGAGTACCCGGCGGCGGCCCAGCCGGCCGGGCCCGCCTGGGCGCGGAAGTTGTCCGTGACCATCTTCGGCACGTCGACACTGAGCCAGCTGTCGGCGTTCACCGTGCCCGTGATGTTGGCGCACCCGGTGTCGACCCCGGCCAGCAGGTTCATGCGCGGGGCGACCAGGATGAACGGCGCCACCCTGCCGTCGCGCATCAGGGGTTGCAGCTGGTTCACCGCGTGCAGCGAACCGAACCAGGCCTTGGCCGAGCCCGGGTAGCCCGACAGCAGCTCCACCACGGGGAACCTGTGGTGCCGGTAGGCGGCCTGGTGGTACTGCGGGGGCAGCCAGACGTAGACCTCGGCGTTCACGCCCGACACCCGGCCCTTGAGCTGGGTGACCCGGACGCCGCCCAGACCGGGCCCCGAGGCGGTGGTGAAGCGCTGGTGGACCCTGGGCAATCGTTTCAGCGCGATACCGCCGGTGCCGTCGGCGCCCAGGTTCGCGGCCTGCTGGACGTGGTCGCCGGTGCCGATGAGGTCGGCCCAGTTGTCGTACAGGTTGTTCTCGTTGTTGACCAGCACGAAGACGAGCGCGACCGCGGTGCCCTGGGCGAACAGCACCATCAGCAGCCGGCCCAGGGCGCGCAGCGGCTTCGGCCCGCGCAGTCGCGACCACAGCGCGAGCGGGAGCAGGACGGCGACGACGGACAGCACGATCAGCGTGTAGAGGAACGCGGTCCCGGTGAGGCTCATGTCCCTAGAGAGGGGGCGGCGGGGCCCCGGGTTGAGGGACGACTACGGACACTTACCAGGAAATTGCCCGGTTCTCACCCTCCTGGTCGGCTCGACCTCGGCTCGGGCCAGCCAAAAGCTACCGCTTAGTAATCACTTGTTGTACCGTTCAGGCATGCCAGAAGCAGCCTCCGCCACGCGCGCCAGGATCGGCGACAGCGAGTTCGACCGGGACACCGCGGTCACCCGTCGCGAGCCCGGTGTCTACGACATCGACCTCTCCGCCGGCTGGACGATCATCAGTGCCGTCAACGGCGGCTATCTGCTGGCCGTCCTCGGCCGCGCCCTCGCGGACGCCCTGCCGCACCCCGATCCGTTCACGATCTCCGCGCACTACCTCACCGCGTCCCAGCCGGGCCCCGCCGTGATCCGCACGGACGTGGTCCGCACCGGCCGCACCCTCTCCACCGGCCAGGCCTCGCTCTTCCAGTACGACGAGCAGGGCGCCGAGGTCGAGCGCATCCGCGTCCTCGCCTCCTACGGCGACCTGGACTCCCTCCCGGACGACGTCCGTACGGCGGCGAAGCCCCCGGTGTTCCCGCCCATGGAACAGTGCTTCGGCCCCGAGGACGGGCCCGCCCCCGTCGAGGGCAGCTCGGCCATCACCGAGCGCCTGATGCTCAAGCTGGACCCCGCGACCCTGGGCTGGGCCCTCGGCGCCCCGTCCGGCAAGGGCGAGATGCGCTCCTGGTTCGGCCTGGCCGACGGCCGCGACGCCGACCCGCTCTCGCTGCTCCTCGCGGTGGACGCGCTGCCGCCGACCGCCTTCGAGATCGGCATCAAGGGCTGGGTCCCGACGGTCGAACTCACCGTCCACGTCCGCTGCCGCCCGGCCCCGGGCCCGCTGCGCGTCTCCATCACCACCCGCAACCTCGCCGGCGGCTTCCTGGAGGAGGACGCCGAGGTCTGGGACAGCGCCGACCGACTGGTCGCCCAGTCACGGCAGTTGGCGCGGGCCAAGCTGGCCTGAGGGGCGGGAGGCATCCTGGTGCCGTGAAGTCCGACCGGCTCCTGTCCATCCTGCTGCTCCTCCAGACCCGCGGCCGGGTTCCCGCCCCCGAACTCGCCGACCGGCTGGACGTGTCCGTGCGCACCATCCACCGGGACATCGAGGCGCTGTCCGCCGCCGGTGTCCCGGTCTACGCCGAACGCGGCCGGCACGGCGGCATCGAACTCCTCGCGGGCTTCCGCACGGACGTCACCGGACTGACCGCCGACGAGTCCCGCGCCCTGTTCGTCCTGGCCGCGCAGGGCGCCCACGCCGCCCTCGGCCTCGACGCGGCGCTCGGCTCCGCGCTGCGCAAGGTGATGGCGGCCCTCCCGGCCCCGCACCGCCCCGCCGCCGACGTGGCCTCCCGCCGCATCCTGGTCGACGCCACCCGCTGGCAGGGCGGCCCCCAGGCCGCCGTCGACCTGGGCGTGTTGCAGGACGCGGTGTTCTCCGACCGCCGACTGCGGCTGCGCTACCGGCACAGCGGGGAACAGGAGATCCGGACGTACACGGTCGACCCGTACGGCCTCGTCGCCAAGGCGGGCGTCTGGTACCTGGTCGCGGACCGGCGGGCGAAGCCGCGGCTGTTCCGCGCGGACCGGGTGCGCTCGGCGGCCGTGCTGGCGGACGCCGTACGGCGGCGGCCGGGAGTCGAACTCGCCGACGCCTGGGAGGTGTTGCGCCGCCAGGTCGAGGAACGCCCCGGCGGCATCGACGTCGTCGTCCGCGTCCGGCGCGACCGGCTCGACCTGTTCCGGCGGATGACGGCCGGCCGGCTGACCGAGTCCCCGGAGGACGACGGGGGTGACTGGGTGACCGCCCGGCTGTCCTACGGCGTCGTCGCCGAGGCCCGTCAACTCCTCGCGTTCTCCGACCGCGTGGAGGTCCTCTCGCCGCCGGAGGTGCGCGAGGAGCTGGCCCGGGCGGCCGCTTCTGTCACGGACCTGTACCAGCGAGTAGGTCGGGATCCGGAAGGAAATCCCAGGTCAGAGGCGTGACTTGGGACCCGCTTTGCCCTACGCACAGGCCGGGGACAGCGCGGGCCCAAGGAAGCCCTAAGCCGCGTTGATTGAGTGCCCGCCTCAAGACTCCCTCATCTTTCTTGGAGTTGTTTCTCATGAAGCGTGTGCGTCTCGTCCCCGCAGTGG
>JABFXD010000465.1 GCA_013361925.1 Streptomyces sp.
CCATCCGGCTCCGACTCCCCTGGAGGCACGGGATGTTGACGGCACGAAGGCGCGTGGTGGCGACGGCGGTGCTCGCCGCCGGAGCACTGCTCCTGACCTCCTGCGGGGACTCCGACAGCGGGTCCTCAGGAGACGGCAAGACACTCAAGCTGTGGCACTACGAGGCCCCGAACAGCGCGATGGGGCAGGCCTGGAACGAGGCGATCAAGGAGTTCAAGGCCAAACACCCGGGCGTGAAGGTGGAGTTCGAGGAGAAGGGCTTCGAGCAGATCCAGAAGACCGCTCCGATGGTCCTCAACTCCTCCGACGCACCCGACGTGATGGAGTACAACAAGGGCAACGCGACGGCCGGGCTGCTGTCGAAACAGGGCCTGCTCACCGACCTCACCGCCGAGGCGACGAAGCGCGGCTGGGACAAGAAGCTCAGCGCGAGCGTCCGCACCACCAGCGTGTACGACACCAACGGGGTGATGGGCTCCGGCAAGTGGTACGGCGTGCCCAACTACGCCGAGTACACGATGGTGTTCTACAACAAGGACCTGTTCAAGAAGTACGGGATCGCCGAGCCGAAGACGTTCGACGAACTGACCGCCGCGATGGACACGTTCGTCCGGAACAAGGTCACCCCGCTGGCCAACGCGGGCGCCGAGTACCCGGCCCAGCAGTACCTGTACCAGCTCGCCCTGTCAAAGGCGGACCGCGCCTGGGTGGACTCGTACGAGCTGTACAAGGGCAAGACCGACTTCCACGACGCGGCCTGGACGTACGCCGCCGAGACCTATGCCGACTGGGTGAAGAAGGGCTACATCAGCAAGACCTCGTCCAGCACCAAGGCCGAGGACGCGGGCGTCTCCTTCCTCCAGGGCAAGGCGCCGATCTTCTTCTCCGGCAGCTGGTGGTACGGCCGTTTCGTCGACGAGGCCAAGTTCGACTGGGGCACCTTCCTGTGGCCCGACTCGAACCTGACCCTCGGCTCCGGCGGCAACCTGTGGGTGGTCCCCAAGGGCGCCAAGAACAAGGAACTCGCCTACGACTTCATCGACATCACCATGTCGAAGAAGATCCAGAACCTGCTCGGCAACAAGGGCGGTGTCCCGGTCGCCGCCGACGCGAGCGCGATCACCGACGCGCGGTCGAAGGCGCTCATCGACAACTTCAACACCCTCTCCCAGCGCGACGGTCTGGCGTTTTACCCCGACTGGCCGGTGCCCGGCTTCTATGACGTCCTGGTCTCCCAGACCCAGAAGCTGATCACCGACAGCGAGAAGCCGGACGGCTATCTGGACGCCCTCCAGGACGCGTACGACAAGGGCGCGCCGAAGCAATGACGGTGACCGTCGAGAAGCGCGGGGTGGCCGGCAAGGCGGCACAGGCCGGTCACCCCCGCCGCCCCCGCGACTCCTATGCCCTGTTCCTGCTCCCCGGTGTGCTCGCCTTCCTGGCCGTGATCATCGTCCCGTTCCTGATGAACACGTACGTCGGCTTCACCGACTGGCAGGGCGTGGGCTCCCCCGACTGGACCGGGCTCGCCAACTACCGCGAGCTGATGGACGACTCCGAGTTCTGGGCGTCCTTCCGGCACAGCCTGTTCATGGTCGTCGCGATGGCGGCCGTACCGACCGCGGCCGGACTGGTCCTCGCCGCCGCCCTGTTCGACTACGTCGGCAAGCACTTCGGCAGCCGGGTCACCGCGGTCCTGCGCGCCTGCTTCTACCTCCCCCAGGTGCTGCCGATCGCGGTCGCGGGCATCGTGTGGAGCTGGATCCTCGCCCCCGACAACGGCTCCCTCAACGCTCTGCTGGAGGCCGTCGGCCTCTCCTCCTGGCAGCAGGACTGGCTCGGCGACCCGGACATCGCGCTCTACAGCGTGATGGGCGTGATGGTGTGGGTGCAGCTCGGCTTCCCGCTGGTGGTCTTCATGGCCGGACTCCAGCGGGTGGACCCGCAGTTGTACGAGGCGGCCGAGCTGGACGGGGCCGGCTGGTGGCGCCGGTTCTGGCACATCACGCTGCCGCAGATCCGCCCGGAGATCTACGTCGTGCTGACCTGGTGCACGATCGCCGCGCTGAAGGTGTTCGGCGCGGTGTACGTCCTGACGAAGGGCGGCCCGGGCGGCGCGACCGACGTCCCGTCGTACTTCTCCTTCACCACGTTCTTCGAGAAGACGCAGGTCGGCTACGGCGCCGCGATCTCCACCGTGCTCACGGTCATCATCCTGGCGCTGTCCCTGATCGGGCTGCGGCTCCAGACCCGCGAGGAGGACCGGTCATGACCCGAGCGCTCCGCCGTTACCCGGTGCTGGTCGCCCTGTGCGTCGCGGCCCTCTTCATGATCGTGCCGTTTCTGATCGTCACCCTCAACGCCTTCAAGTCCCCGGCGGAGTACAGCCAGAACGGCCCGCTGAGCCTCCCCGACGGCCTCTACCTCGACGGCCTGAGGGACTTCTGGGAGCGCGTCGACTACTCGCAGAAGCTGTTCAACTCCGTGCTGATCAGCGGCGCGGTGGCGGTCCTCGCGGTGGTGCTGTCGATCCTCAACGCGTACGCGATCGGCATCGGCCGTATCAAGGGCCGGCCCTGGGTGCTCGCCTTCTTCGTGCTGGCGAACATGCTGCCGCAGGAGGCGCTGGTCTACCCGATCTACTACCTGAGCAAGGAGGCGGGCCTCTACGACACGAGACTGAGCGTGATCATCGTCTTCACCGTCATCCAGGCGGCGTTCGGCACGTATCTGCTCTCCTCGGTCCTCGGCCAGTTCCCCCGGGAGATCATCGAGGCCGCGAAGATCGACGGCGCGAGCAAGTGGCAGGTGCTGTGGCGGATCGTCGTCCC
>JABFXD010000497.1 GCA_013361925.1 Streptomyces sp.
ACGGGTTCTCCGCGCGAGAGCTGGGTCGCCGACAGCGGCAGCCCGTCCCGCACGGCCCGGTGCCGGTCCCGTACGACGTCCAGCGGCTCCCGCGCCACCACGTCCCCGCCCTTGACCAGCTCCACCAGCAGCTGCCGGTCGGCGAGCTCGGCCGGGACGGCCCCGGTGCCGACGACCTCGGCCTCCGCGATCCCGTCCTCGTCGAGCCGCCGCGCGGCCCACTTGCGGCCGCCGATCGACGTCTTCCCGCCGGACGACTTCTTCGCGACCGGCACCAGCGGCGCCCTGGGGTCGGCGGACTCGGCCCGCGCGACCAGCTTGTAGACCATCGAGCAGGTCGGGTGCCCGGACCCGGTGACCAGCTGGGTGCCGACGCCGTACGCGTCCACGGGCGCCGCCGCGAGCGAGGCGATGGCGTACTCGTCGAGGTCCGAGGTCACGATGATCTTCGTGTCCCGTGCGCCCAGCTCGTCCAGCTGCTGGCGTACCCGGTGCGCGACGAGCAGCAGGTCACCCGAGTCGATCCGTACGGCCCCCAGCTCGGGCCCGGCCACCTCGACGGCCGTCCGCACGGCCGTCGCCACGTCGTAGGTGTCGACCAGCAGTGTGGTGTTCCGGCCCAGCGAGTCGACCTGGGCCTGGAAGGCGTCCCGCTCGTGGTCGTGCAGCAGGGTGAAGGCGTGGGCGGAGGTGCCGACGGTCGGGATGTTGTAGCGGAAGCCGGCCGCGAGGTCCGAGGTGGAGGCGAAACCGCCGACGTAGGCCGCGCGTGAGGCGGCGACGGCGGAGAGCTCGTGGGTGCGGCGGGCGCCCATCTCGATCAGCGGGCGCTGCCCGGCGGCGGACGACATGCGCGAGGCCGCCGCCGCGATGGCGGAGTCGTGGTTGAGGATCGAGAGGATCACGGTCTCCAGGAGCACGCACTCGGCGAAGGAGCCCTCCACCCGCATGACCGGCGAGCCCGGGAAGTAGACCTCGCCCTCCGGATAGCCCCAGATGTCGCCCGAGAAGCGGTACGAGGCGAGCCATTCCAGGGTCGGCTCGTCGACGATGTCCCGCTCCCGCAGGAAGGCGAGGACGCCCGCGTCGAAGCGGAAGTTCTCGACGGCGTCCAGGACCCGCCCGGTGCCCGCGACGACGCCGTACCGGCGGCCGTCCGGCAGGCGCCGGGTGAAGACCTCGAAGACGCTGCGCCGCTCGGCGGTACCCGCCTTCAGGGCGGCCTGCAACATCGTGAGCTCGTACTGATCCGTGAAGAGCGCCGTCGAGGGAACGTCCACCGGCAGCCCAAGGTCCGCTGTGTTCATGGCAAGGGATGCTACACCCTTCGCGTCAGTGTGACGATTTATGGAGGCCGTGGCAGCATGGGGCCTGTGACGTCACCCGCTCCCGTAGAGATCGAACGCACCGAGTCGGCGGAAGAGGTCTTCGCCGTACCCGAGCCGGACGTCCCCTGGGTCACGATCGTCCACAACGACCCGGTCAACCTCATGAGCTATGTGACCTACGTCTTCCAGACCTACTTCGGGTACACGAAGGACAAGGCGACCAAGCTCATGATGGACGTCCACCACAAGGGCCGGGCGGTCGTCTCCAGCGGATCCCGCGAGGAGATGGAACGCGATGTGCAGGCCATGCACGGCTACGGTCTGTGGGCCACCCTCCAGCAGGACCGGAAGTAGCGACTGACCCTGATGCCAGGAACCTTCGAACCGCTCCCCGGCGGCGGCGCGGCCGTCGCGCTCGACGACGTCGAGATCTCCATCATCCGGTCGCTGGCCGTCCAGCTCCTGGAACTCATCGGCCCCGGCCCCGCCGAGGACGCCCCCGACGACCCGCTCGCCGAGCTCTTCGCGGAGGGTCCGAGCGAGCCGCCCTCCGACCCGGTGCTCCGCCGGCTCTTCCCGGACGCCTACAGCGACCCCGAGGGCACGCCCGAGGCCCAGGAGGCGGAGGAGCAGCGCGCGTACTCCTCCGAGTTCCGCCGCTACACGGAGAACGACCTCAGGGCCGGCAAGCGCGACAACGCCCTCGCGGTGATCCGCACCCTGGACGCGCTGAGTCCGGTGGACGACGGCGGGGCGGTGCTGAAGCTGTCCGTCGGGGAGTCCCGGCAGTGGCTCAGCTCCCTCAACGACCTGCGGCTGGCGATCGGGTCCCGCCTTGAGATCACCGACGAGGAGGACACGGACCTCCTCTACCGGCTGCCGGACGAGGATCCCCGCAAGCCGATGGTGATGGCGTATCTGTGGCTGGGTGGCTTGCAGGAGACGCTTGTCTCCACCCTTATGCCCTGAGTGTGATGTTTTTGTGTTCGCTCAGCGGACGCTCAAATCCGGATAACGATCGCGTCACCCCGGCGGCCTCGTATGCCCGCCGGGGTGTTCTTTGTCCGCTTCTCCCTGTGCTCTGCGCCACATCCCGCACAGGTGATCAATGTTGCGGCCGTGATAAATCTTCACGACCGCCCGACGAACACCACCCGTATGTTCGGTCGGGTGCGCCACCGAGCCGGTAACCGCCGGCCAGGCAGGGGTGGGCTTTGCAGGCCCGCCCAGCTCCATCAATCCGGGGGGATCGAGAACCGATCCGCGGCCGACGAGAGGCCCGGTTCGGTATGGAGAAAGGCGCACCACACATATGACCTCCGCTCAGGTCGACAAGGGTCCGGAGAACACCTCCGGCACCTCCGAAGAGGGTTACGAGCGTGGCCTCGGCAGTCGCCAGGTCCAGATGATCGCGATCGGCGGCGCCATCGGCGTCGGTCTGTTCCTCAACGCCGGGGCGAACATCGCCAAGGCGGGTCCGAGCCTCATCCTGATGTACGCC
>JABFXD010000215.1 GCA_013361925.1 Streptomyces sp.
CTTGGCTGCGCCCGTAACGAGGTGGACTCGGAGGAGCTCGCAGGCCGCTTGGAGGCGGACGGCTGGGACCTCGTGGAGGACGCCGCGGACGCGGATGTCGCCGTCGTCAACACCTGCGGCTTCGTCGACGCCGCCAAGAAGGACTCCGTCGACGCCCTCCTGGAGGCCAATGACCTCAAGGGACATGGCAGAACCCAGGCCGTCGTGGCGGTGGGCTGCATGGCCGAGCGGTACGGCAAGGACCTCGCCGAGGCCCTTCCCGAGGCCGACGGCGTGCTCGGCTTCGACGACTACGCCGACATCTCCGACCGCCTGCAGACCATCCTGAACGGCGGCATCCACGCCTCGCACACCCCGCGCGACCGGCGCAAGCTGCTGCCGATCAGCCCGGCCGAGCGCCAGGAGTCGGCGGCCGAGGTGGCCCTGCCCGGGCACGGCCCCGTGGACCTCCCGGAGGGGCTCGCTCCGTCCTCCGGCCCGCGCGCGCCCCTGCGCCGCCGTCTGGACGGCTCCCCGGTCGCCTCGGTGAAGCTCGCCTCCGGCTGCGACCGGCGCTGCACGTTCTGCGCCATCCCGTCCTTCCGCGGCTCGTTCATCTCCCGGCGCCCCTCGGACGTGCTCAACGAGGCGCGCTGGCTGGGCGAGCAGGGCGTCAAGGAGATCATGCTGGTCTCCGAGAACAACACCTCCTACGGCAAGGACCTGGGCGACATCCGTCTGCTGGAGTCCCTGCTGCCCGAGCTCGCCGAGGTCGACGGCATCGAGCGGGTGCGCGTCAGCTACCTCCAGCCGGCCGAGATGCGGCCCGGCCTCATCGACGTGCTGACGTCCACGCCCAAGGTCGTGCCCTACTTCGACCTGTCCTTCCAGCACTCCGCGCCCGACGTGCTGCGCTCGATGCGCCGCTTCGGCGACACCGACCGCTTCCTGGAGCTGCTCGACACCATCCGGAGCAAGGCCCCCCAGGCGGGTGTGCGCTCCAACTTCATCGTCGGCTTCCCCGGTGAGAGCGAGGCCGATCTGGCCGAGCTGGAGCGTTTCCTCACCGGCGCGAGGCTGGACGCGATCGGTGTCTTCGGCTACTCCGACGAGGAGGGCACCGAGGCGGCCACGTACGAGAACAAGCTGGACGAGGACGTCGTCGCCGAGCGGCTGGCGCGGGTCTCCAGGCTCGCCGAGGAGCTGGTGTCGCAGCGGGCCGAGGAGCGCGTGGGCGAGACCGTGCACGTGCTGGTGGAGTCCGTGGACGACGAGGGCGTGTACGGGCGCGGTGCGCACCAGGCGCCGGAGACGGACGGCCAGGTGCTGCTCACGAGCGGCGAGGACCTGAGTGTCGGCCGTATCGTCGAGGCGAAGGTGGTCGGTACCGAGGGTGTCGATCTGGTGGCCGAGCCGGTGACGGACTCGCTCGCGTGTAGTGAGGAGGCGGGCAGATGACCGGAGTACCGGCATCCGCTGCGGGCGGCCCCGCCAAGACGGGCGCTGCCCAGATGGGTGCCTCCGGTGCCTCCGGTGCCGACAGTGCCGGCAAGGGCGCGCGCGGCGGGAAGATCGCGGCCGCTGCCGTCGACCAGGCCAGCCTCTGGAACATCGCCAACATCCTGACGATGATCCGGCTGCTGCTCGTGCCGGGATTCGTCGCGCTGATGCTGGCCGACGGCGGACACGACCCCGCGTGGCGTTCGTTCGCCTGGGCCGCCTTCTCGATCGCCATGATCACCGACCTCTTCGACGGCCATCTGGCGCGCACCTACAACCTCGTCACCGACTTCGGGAAGATCGCCGACCCCATCGCCGACAAGGCGATCATGGGGGCGGCGCTGATCTGTCTGTCCGCCCTCGGTGATCTGCCGTGGTGGGTGACCGCGGTCATTCTCGGTCGGGAACTCGGGATCACGCTGCTGCGTTTCATCGTCATCCGGTACGGCGTCATCCCGGCGAGCCGCGGCGGCAAGCTCAAGACCCTCGCCCAGGGCATCGCGGTCGGGATGTACATCCTGGCGCTGACGGGGTGGCTGGCCACCGCGAGGTTCTGGGTGATGGCTGTGGCGGTCGTCCTGACCGTGGCGACCGGCCTCGACTATGTGAGACAAGCCATTGTGCTGCGCCGGCAGGGAATCGCCGAGCGCGAGGCGGCGTTGGAGGAGACGGAAGCGTGAGTTCCCCGGCCACTGAAGTGGTGCGACTACTGGCGGTGAAGGGCGAGACCCTCGCGGTCGCCGAGTCGCTCACCGGTGGGTTGGTAGCGGCGGAAATCACAGCGGCTCCCGGGGCCTCGCAGGCCTTCCGCGGTTCGGTGACGGCCTACGCCACCGAACTGAAGCACGAAGTGCTCGGTGTCGACGCCGCCCTGCTGGCGGCGCGCGGCGCGGTGGACCCGCAGGTGGCGGCACAGATGGCGGTCGGCGTCCGCAGGGCGCTCGGCGCTGACTGGGGTATCGCGACCACGGGAGTCGCAGGACCGGAAGAACAGGACGGAAAGCCCGTCGGGACGGTCTACGTGGCGGTCGACGGCCCGGCCTCGGAGCTCTCCGATGGCGGGAAAGTCGCGTCGCTGCGGTTGAACGGCGACCGTGCGGAAATTCGTATGGAGAGTGTACGGAGCGTACTCGCACTGCTCCTTCAGGAGCTTGCGGGCGAACAGACCGGGAATGAGCGGGCACAGGATACGGAACGGAACGGGGGGTTTTGATGTTTGCAGCCCTGAGTGAACACGACATCGCTCCCCGCACGGCCGCGGCGCGAGGCGGTACGGTGGGGCGTGAAGGATGCGGCTACGCGGTCCGAGGAGGGAGCCACCGATGATTCTGCTCCGTCGCCTGCTGG
>JABFXD010000473.1 GCA_013361925.1 Streptomyces sp.
GATGTGCGCCGGGTCCACGCCGGCGTTGGCGCCGACGTGGTACGAGACGGGGTCGGCGTGCAGCAGGATCTGGAAGCCCTCCGGAGCGGCACCGCGCACGGCCGTCACCGCCGCCTCCTGGAGCGTCCGGGCGGTGTCGTCGCGCCACGCGCGCGTGGCCGCCGCCGTCGACGCGCCGAGGAGCTTCTCGACGCCGGTCCAGCCCCCGTCGGAGGGCGCCCCCTGCCACACCGGGACCAGCGCGGTGCGCACGGCGGCCGCCAGCTCGTCGGCGTCGAGGCCCTGCGCGCCGTAGCCCTCCCGGCAGGTGGGGCAGAAGCAGAGCGCCATCAGGTACAGGCCGGCGTCGCCGAGGCCGATGCCGCCGGTCTTGTCGTGGGCGTGCAGATGCTGGAGGCCGTACCAGCCGAGGGACTCCAGTTCGGTGCCGCGCGCGCCCGGCCGTACCGCGGCTTCGGCGGCCAGGTCGACGAGGTACGCGCGGGTGGCGGGCTGGGCGATGCACGGGGCCCATGGGTAGCGGTCGCCGTAGGCGTTGACGACGGAGGTGCTCGGATGTTCGGCGCCCAGGCGGGAGTTGTGCGCGAGGACCACCCAGGTGTGCACGTCGAGGCCTGCGTCGGTGAGCGCGGCGGCGGCCTCGCCGAACGCGTCGCCGGGTGCCCAGTCACCGGCCGCGTAGGGACGCAACTCCCGTCCCCGCCAACGGTCGTCGGTGGGGTAGAGCACGGCCGCGTGCTCGGCGGTGACGATGCGGTGGCGCGGGTGGCGGGGGGTCAGCGCGCGCGTGGAGTGGTAGGCGGAGGCGAGCGTCGCCTGCTGGACGCCGGTGGCCGCGATGGTCGCGGCGGCCCGCGGATCTCCGTTGACGTCCCAGGGGTAGACGAATGTCGACGCCTTCACTTGGTCTCCTCCTTCAGCAGCGCGTACCCGCGTTCGATGATCTGCGCGAGCTGCTTCACATGGTCCTCGGTCGGCTCGTGGAGCGGCGGCCTGACCTCCCCCACGTCGAGGCCGCGCAGCCGGACCCCCGCCTTGACGAGGGCGACGGCGTAACCGCGGCCCTGGGCGCGCAGTTCGACGAAGGGGCGGTAGAAGCCGTCGAGCAGACGGTCCACCGTCGCCCGGTCCCCCGTCTCCAGCGCCCCGTGGAAGGCGAGGGCGATCTCGGGCGCGAAGCAGAACACGGCGGAGGAGTACAGGGGCACCCCGACGGCGCGATAGGCGAGCTGGGTCTGCTCGGCGGTCGGCAGACCGTTGAAGTAGAGGAAGCTGCCCGGTACTTCGCTGCGCACGGCGCTCACGATCCGCTGCATCAGGTCGAGGTCGCCGAGCCCGTCCTTGAGGCCGACGATCCCCGGTGTGCGGGCCAGGTCGACCACGGTCTCCGGGGTGAACACGGCGTTGTCGCGCTGGTAGACGATGACGGGCAGCGCGGTGGCGGCGGCGATCTCCCGGTAATGCCGCAGCAGCCCCTCCTGACCGGCGAGCACCAGGTAGGGCGGCAGGGCGAGCAGCCCGTCCGCGCCGGCCGCCTCCGCGAGCCCGGCGTACCGCACGGCGAGCGCGGTGCCGTACCCGGCGCCCGCGACTACCGGTACCCGTCCCGCGGTGGCCTCCGCGGCGGCCCGGACCACCGTCTCGAACTCCTCGGGCGTGAGCGCGTGGAACTCCCCGGTGCCGCAAGCGGCGAACACGGCGGCGGCGCCCGCCTCGACGCCCTGGCGCACATGCGCGCGGTAGGTGTCGAGGTCGACGGTGCCGTCGGGGCCGTAGGCGGTGACGGGGAAGAACAGCGGCCCGCTGGGGACGCCGAGTCGAGCGGCGAGGTCGGCAGGCGTCACGGGCACTCCCTAGAACGAGTAACGGCGGCGTGGGAACGAGAAAGAGCGATGTGCGGGATTCTGATCGAAGTTTACATTTATGAACATGAGGCGCACCACCCTTGACGGGGCCAGGCAATGATCCTTAGCTTGTCCACGAATGTGAATACGGGTCTACTCCAAGGAGAACCGAGCATGCCAGCGCCCCGCACCGTTCTGCTCACAGGCGCCGCCGGCGGCCTCGGCACCCTGATGCGGGAACTGCTCCCCTCCTACGGCTACGAACTGCGCCTGCTCGACCTGCTGCCGATCGAGGGCGAGCCGGACGCGATCGTCGCGGACCTCGCCGACAAGGAAGCCGTGCGCGAGGCCGTGCGGGGCGTCGACGCGATCATCCATCTCGCGGGCATCTCCCTGGAAGCGTCCTTCGACAAGATCCTGAAGGCGAACATCGAGGGGACGTACAACCTCTACGAGGCCGCCCGCGAGGAGGGCGTCCCGCGGATCGTCTTCGCCTCCTCCAACCACGCGGTGGGCTTCACCCCGCGCCCCGAGGGCGACGCCCCGCTCATCCCGATCGACACCCCGCACCGCCCGGACACCTTCTACGGCCTGTCCAAGTCCTTCGGCGAGGACCTCGCCCAGCTCTACTGGGACAAGTACGGCCTGGAGACGGTCTCGGTCCGCATCGGCTCCTGCTTCGCCGAGCCCACCAGCGTCCGCATGCTCTCGGTCTGGATGAGCCCCGCCGACGGCGCCCGCCTCCTGCACGCGGCGCTGACCGCCGAGGACGTCCGCCACACCGTCGTCTACGGCTCCTCCGCCAACACCCGCCTGTGGTGGGACCTGACGACCGCCCGCTCCCTCGGCTACGTCCCCCAGGACGACTCCGAGCCCTACGCCGAGAAGCTGATCGCCGAACAGGGCGACCTGGACCCGGACAACATCGCCCACGCCTACCTGGGCGGCCACTTCGTGAGCGACCCGCCGATCTGGCCGTACT
>JABFXD010000428.1 GCA_013361925.1 Streptomyces sp.
GGTTCAGGGCCGGGAGCTGGCCGTCGTCAACCAGGCGGCGGAGGCTTGGGCCGGGGCGGTGCGGTTGCGGCGGATGACCGTCGAGGGCGCGGTGATCGGCGAGGCGGAGGTGGAGTTCACCGCCGGGGCGCGGGCGGTGGCGCGGGTCGGGGTGCCGGAGGAGCTGGTGCCCGGCGGGCCCAAGGAGTTCCTCGTCGCGGACGCCGAGGGGTCGCGGGCGCTCCATTTCCCCGCGGCTGATCGTGAAATCCCTTATCCGCGACCCGAGTTCGACGTCTCGGTCGCGCCGGACGGCTCGGTGACGGTCGTGGCGCGTAGCCTCGTACGGGATCTGCTGCTGCAGGCCGACCGGCTCGACCCGGACGCGCGGGCCGACCGGGGGCTCGTGACGCTGCTGGCCGGCGAACGGGTGACCATCGGGGTCAGTGGCTGGAAGACTCCCGACGCGGACGCCGCCCGCTCCGCCCTGTACTGCATGGAGCCCTCTCGATGACAGCCCAGCCGGCCTCCCGCGTCACCATCAAGGACGTCGCCGCGCGCGCCGGGGTGTCCAAGGGTGCCGTGTCGCTCGCCTTCAACCACAAACCGGGGCTGTCGGAGGCGACCCGGGACCGGATCTTCCGGGCCGCGCGGGAGCTGGGCTGGGCGCCGAACCTCACCGCGCGCACGCTCGCCGGGTCACGGGTGGACGTGGTGGGCCTCGCCATCTGCCGGCCGGCCCGGCTGCTGGGGCTGGAGCCGTTCTACATGGAGTTCATCTCCGGCGTGGAGAGCGTGCTGACCGAGCACTCGTGCTCGCTGCTGCTGCGGCTCGTGCGCAACGTCGAGGAGGAGGTGGGCCTCCAGGAGGCGTGGTGGCGGGGGCGGCAGATCGGCGGGGCGATCCTCGTCGACTTCCGGCCCGACGATCCCCGGGTGGCGGCGGCCGAACGGCTCGGGATGCCCGTGGTCGCCGTAGGACATCCCTCGCTCACGGGGGGACTGACGTCCGTGTGGACCGATGACGCGACGGCGGTCACCGAGGCGGTGCGGTATCTGGCGGCGCTGGGGCATCGGCGGATCGCTCGGGTGGGCGGGGCGGCGGCGCTGGGGCACACGGCGGCGCGGGGCGCCGCGTTCGCCGAGGCGGCGAGGGTGTTGGAGCTGGCCGGGGCGTGGCAGGTGACCACGGACTACTCCGGGGAGGCGGGGGCGCGGGCCACGCGGTCGCTGCTGACGGCTGCGCCGACTGATCGGCCTACGGCGATCGTGTACGACAACGACATCATGGCCGTGGCGGGGCTTTCGGTGGCGGCGGAGATGGGGTTGTCGGTGCCGGGCGATGTTTCCTTGCTGGCGTGGGACGACTCGCAGCTGTGCCGGCTGACGCATCCGACCATGTCCGCGATGAGTCACGACGTGCACGGGTTCGGGGCGGATGCGGCTCGGACCTTGTTCGGTGTGATCATGGGGGATGGGGTGGAGTCGCATCCTGTGCCTACGCCGGTGCTGACTCCTCGGGGGTCCACCGCGCCGCCGTCTCGGTGAGTGCCGAACGTGGCTGCGGGTGCGTTTGGGCTGGTCGCGTAGTTCCCCGCGCCCCTGAGCGGCGTCACCCTGCCCCTCGTGAGAATGTGACCTTCACCGCTCCCGCCTCCAGGGCTGTGCAGCTACGTTACCCATAAGTAGCATGGGCCTGAGCGCGCGCTCAGTGGTTGTGCTTGGGCCGTGCAGCAGTGCCATCCCGCATCTGGAGGAGAGCCATCGTGCCTCGTACCGTCAGGGACGTCGTCTTCGTCGACGGCGTCCGCACCCCGTTCGGCAAGGCGGGCCCGAAGGGCATCTACCACGAGACCCGCGCCGACGACCTGGTCGTGAAGGCGATCCGGGAGCTGCTGCGCCGCAACCCGGGTCTGGACCCGAAGAAGATCGACGAGGTCGCCATCGCCGCGACCACGCAGATCGGTGACCAGGGTCTGACCATCGGCCGTACCGCGGGCATTCTCGCCGGTCTGCCGCAGTCCGTTCCCGGCTACTCCATCGACCGCATGTGCGCCGGCGCGCTGACCGCCGTCACCTCGGTCGCCGGTTCGGTCGCCTTCGGGGCGTACGACATCGCCATCGCCGGCGGTGTCGAGCACATGGGCCGCCACCCCATGGGTGAGGGCGTGGACCCGAACCCGCGGTTCGTGAGCGAGAAGCTCGTCGACGAGTCGGCGCTGTTCATGGGCATGACCGCCGAGAACCTGCACGACCGCTACCCGACGATCACCAAGCAGCGCGCCGACGAGTACGCCGTGCGCTCGCAGGAGAAGGCCGCCAAGGCGTACGCCAACGGCAAGATCCAGGCCGACCTGGTGCCGATCTCGGTGCGCCGCACCAACCCGGAGGCCGGTGAGACCGGCTGGGGTCTGGTCACCGCCGACGAGCCGATGCGCCCGGGCACGACCATCGAGAACCTGACCGGTCTGAAGACGCCGTTCCGCGTCCACGGCCGGGTCACCGCCGGTAACGCGGCCGGTCTGAACGACGGCGCCACCGCCTCCCTCATCGCCTCCGAGGACTTCGCCCGCGAGAACAACCTCCCGGTGAAGATGCGTCTGGTCTCCTACTCCTTCGCGGGTGTGGAGCCGGAGGTCATGGGCTACGGCCCGATCCCGGCCACCGAGAAGGCGCTCGCCCAGGCGGGGCTGTCGATCTCCGACATCGGTCTCTTCGAGGTCAACGAGGCCTTCGCCGTCCAGGTCCTGGCCTTCCTGGAGCACTACGGCATCGCCGACGACGACGCGCGCGTCAACCAGTACGGCGGCGCCATCGCCTTCGGTCACCCGCTGGCCTCCTCGGGC
>JABFXD010000126.1 GCA_013361925.1 Streptomyces sp.
GCCGTGCGGCCGAGGAGGTCGGCCATGCGGGCCATCCGGTCGGCGACCTGGTGGTAGCCCCAGGTGCCGGTGATACGCCCGGAGGTCTGCTCGCTCGCGATCCAGTCGGCCAGCGCGGCGTCGACGAGGTGGGCGTCCTGGCCGGTGCCCGCCTTCTTGGTGCGGATGTAGGTGACGAAGGCCTGCATCCGGGGGTAGTAGCGGGCCATCGTCTGCGTGTCGCCGTACGTCTCGTACAGGAACCAGGGCGTCAGGACGATGCCGTCACCCCAGTTGATCTCGTCGCCGAAGCGGCCCGTGTAACCCCAGTCGTAGACCGGCGCCTTGAGCGCGACGTTGCCGATGTTGTCGCCGGCCTTGGACTGGCCCTCGGCCAAGTGCCGTTCCATGGTGCGCAGATAGGCGGCGTAGCCGAAGGTGCGGTGCAGTGAGGCGAAGGGCTGGAGGTAGTCGGCCGGGTAGGCGAGCTTCTCGCGGCCCGGGCAGTCGGTGAACGTCGACATGACGTTGCTCATGATCGAGTAACGGGACATGCGGTGGATGCGGTTGATCCGCTCGTCCGAGGTGCGCACGTCGCCCGCGGCCGGGACGTCCGCGTGGATCTGCAGACCGGTGATCGTGTCGCGGGTGGGTGTGTAGCCCTCGGGCAGGCCGGTGACCTGGATCCACTGCATGCCGAAGTAGTGGAACCGCGGGTGCCACGTCTCGTCGACGGTCGCGCCGTGGGTGGTGTAGGCGGCGAAGACGTCGGTTCCCCGGGCCGCGCCGCCGCCGCGGATGGATGCCTGGTCCACGGTGCCGTCCGGGGCCAGGGACTCGGCGGGCCGGAGCTTCACGGTGGTTCCGGCGGGTACCCTGCCCTTCAGATCGAGCTGTGGCCAGCCGGCGAAGTTCTGCCCGAAGTCGAAGACCCAGACGCCCGGTTGGGGCTGGGTGACGCTGACCGGCCGCAGCCTGTCGACGACCTTGAGGGGCTCGGCCGCCCGCCACACCAGCTCGGTGGTGAGGTTGGGGGGCGGGGCGAGGCCGGCGTCGACCCATCCCATGGCCGTGCCGTCCCGGCGCTCGGCGACCGCGCTCAGGTCGGCGCCGGGAGCGGTCCAGGCGGGTTGTTCGCGTCGGGCGTCGTAGTCGGAGCCGGAGTACCAGTTGGCGGTGGTCGTCGGGCCGAGGGCCGCCTTCCAGGAGCGGTCGCTCACGATGAGCTGGACCGTGCCGTCCGCCTTCGTCACCTCCAGACGGGCGATGAGACGCGGGGTGACCGCGGCACCCGCACTGGGGTCGGTGCTCGCGAGCGAGTTGCCCGAGGCGGAGACCCCGGCGCCGGAGGCGTGGTCGCAGGAGAGGGCGGGCTGGAAGGTGAGGGTGGTGCCCGCGGTGTCGATCGCCGTGATCGTCCGTGACTCCAGCCGCGCTCCCCCGTCGCCGGTGTCGACGTTGACGGTGCCGCCGACGTGGTAGTTGGCCACGCTGCTCACCTTGATGACGGTGGCGCCCCGCGGGGCGGCCTCGACCAGGCTGCCGGTGCCCTTGAACTGGCTCTGCCACCAGCTGTACGGGGCGTCCCGCCCGGTCGCGCCGTTGGTCACGGACCGGGTCACCAGTGCGGTGCCGTGGCCCAGTTCGACGCCGAGGGTGTTGTCGCCGTTCCTGATGAGGTGCGTGACGTCGTAGGCCCGGTACTCGACGGACAGTTGGTAGTTGGAGTTGCCCGGGGCGAGCACCTCGTCCGTCACGGGCCGGTCGTTCAGCCGGGCCACGTGGAGTCCGACGCCGGACAGATACAGCCGGGCCCTGCTGACGCCGCCGCCGCGGCCGTCGACACGGAAGGCGCGGGCGAACACGGGCAGCGGCTCGTCGACAGTGCGTCCGACGTACTCGATCCAGCGTGCCGCGCCCCAGTCGGCGCGCCGTAGCAGCCCCATCTCCCAGGAGGCCGAGCCGCTCCACGGGGTCGCCCCGCCCTGCGCGCCCCATACCCGCACGCGCCAGACGACACGGTCCCGTGAGCCGAGCGCTGGCCCCCGCCACGCGACGTCGGTCTGCGCGGCGGAGCGGACCCTGCCGCTGTCCCACAGCAGACGCCCCGCGTCGAGGTCGCGCTCCGAGCGCGCCGCCCGGACCTGGTACGCGCTCTGCAACCACCCTCCGCCCGCGTGGACGACCCGCCAACTCAGGCGCGGCGCGGGGTCGTCGACACCGAGCGGATGGTCCTCGCGGCCGTCGATCGCGAGCCCCACGACCCGGGCGCCGCCACCACTGCTGTCCTGCTGCCGGGCGTACGCGCTCTGCGTGGCGAGCCCGGGCGTCAGGGGTAGAGCCAGTCCCGCGGCGGACGCCGCCATGGTGCCGACCACCCGTCTGCGGCTCGGTGCGCTGTTCGATGCCTCTGCCATGCGAAGTCTCCCTCGTCGGAAGCGAGATGTGTGAAACGTTTCAAGCGTGGGTGTACGGCGTCCCTGCCCACCCGGCGTGGGTGTAGGGCGTCCCCGCACACCCACGTGGTGGTCAGCGAAGCCTGCTGGTGAGGTGGTACGAGCCCGAGGGCAGCCGGTACGAGGCCACACCCTCGGCATGGCCGAGGAAACGCACCCCGTCGACGCCGGCCAGCGGCGTCCGTGCCTCGCGGACGGCGTCGGCGGAGGCCGCCGGAAGGCGCAGGGTGGCCTCGCTGTTGGCCGGCACCTGGACGTCGTACAACAGGGCCGCGCCTCCCCCGTCGAGCGTCCACTCGCTCCTGATCCGGCCGTACGGCGACTCGTAGGCCGCCGAGACCTGGGTGATCCGCCCCGTGGGGTCGAGGTGCGGCTGGAGGAGGAAGTGTT
>JABFXD010000569.1 GCA_013361925.1 Streptomyces sp.
GACGTGGAACAATCGGACAAGGCTCACCGGTATCAACAGCGAGCAGGAGACACAGCACGATGCGCATCGGAGTTCTCACCGCAGGCGGCGACTGCCCTGGCCTGAACGCAGTGATCCGGTCGGTCGTGCACCGAGCCGTCACGCAGTACGGCGACGAGGTCATCGGCTTCGAGGACGGATACGCCGGCCTCCTGGACGGCCACTACCGCACCCTCGACCTGGACGCGGTGAGCGGCATCCTGGCCCGCGGCGGAACCATCCTCGGCTCCTCCCGCCTGGAGCGCGACCGGCTGCGCGAGGCCTGCGAGAACGCCCCCGACATCGCCCGTGACTTCGGCATCGACGCGCTGATCCCGATCGGCGGCGAGGGCACCCTGACGGCGGCCCGCATGCTGTCCGACGCCGGTCTGCCGGTGGTCGGCGTCCCGAAGACGATCGACAACGACATCTCCTCGACGGACCGCACCTTCGGCTTCGACACGGCCGTCGGCGTCGCCACGGAGGCGATGGACCGTCTCAAGACGACGGCCGAGTCCCACCAGCGCGTGATGGTCGTCGAGGTCATGGGCCGCCACGCGGGCTGGATCGCGCTGGAGTCCGGGATGGCGGCGGGCGCGCACGGCATCTGCCTGCCCGAGCGGCCCTTCGACCCCACCGACCTGGTGAAGATGGTCGAGGAGCGCTTCGCCCGCGGCAAGAAGTTCGCGGTCATCTGCGTGGCCGAGGGCGCGCACCCCGCCGAGGGCTCGATGGACTACGGCAAGGGCGAGATCGACCAGTTCGGCCACGAGCGCTTCCAGGGCATCGGTACGGCCCTGGCGTACGAGCTGGAGCGCCGCCTCGGCAAGGAGGCCAAGCCGGTCATCCTCGGCCATGTCCAGCGCGGTGGCGTGCCGACGGCGTACGACCGCGTCCTCGCCACCCGCTTCGGCTGGCACGCGGTGGAGGCGGCGCACCGGGGCGAGTTCGGCCGTATGACGGCTCTGCGCGGGACGGACGTCGTGATGGTGCCGCTGGCGGAGGCCGTGACCGAGTTGAAGACGGTGCCGAAGGACCGGATGGACGAGGCGGAGTCCGTCTTCTAGGTCTTTTCCCGGACGTTCACGCGGTTGGCTAGCCGGTGATCTCCTGGACGTTCGTCCAGAAGTGATCCACGATCCGGTCGAGGAAGTCCCGGCCCGACGCGCCCGCCCCGTTGTCGCCGCCGCTGCCGCCCCAGCTGAGGGTGGCCACCATCTGCCCCTGGTACTCGCGGTGCAGCTCCTGGAGGGCGTCCTCCAGGAGTCGCCGGTCCAGGGGCACGATCTTGCCCACCGGGCGGACATAGGCCTGCCAGCGTGTGGTCACCGCGCTGCGCAGATGCTCGGCGAGACGTGGCTCGCGCCCGGTGACGGTGACGAAGTCCGGCAGGTCGAGTTCGAGCAGCTCGGCGAGGGCGGAGGCCTGGCGTTCGGTGCCGCGCCAGTCGTTGTTCTCCTCCATGCGCAGATACGCGAGGATCTCCAGCCCCAGGGCGCGGGCGACGTCGTCGGGGGCGAGGCCGCGGGTGATGCGGTGCTCGCGCAGGGTGCGCGGTCGCCCGATGAGTTCACCGGGGGAACACCACAGCACGCCCGCGAGGGCGGTCAGCTCCGGGCTGGTCGGCGAGACCGTGCCCCGCTCCCAGGCGATCACGAGGTCCGGGGTGACGTACGGCATCCCGTACGAGGCCCGCATGCCGTAGGCGACATGCTCGGGCCCCATGTTGAGGGCGGCTCGGAGGCGGCGGGCGGCGGGGGCGTTGAAGGGAGGGCCTGGCTGGTTCGGGAGAGCTGGGGGTCGGCGCACGGGGCACAACGTAGGGGCGTGCGCCGGTGGTGACTACGGTCTGTTCGGCCAGGATCACGGATTGTAGGAACGTACGGTTTCGGCCAGGCGTTCGGGTGTCCGGCGATCGGTTGGTGAGGAGGTCGCCCGACGGCCGGCGCGTGCGTGCGTGGACGGGCGGCGGCTCCGTGTACCAAGTGAACGGCAAGGTAGAGGGGCATATTCGCGGGCGGCCGCCGGCGCCCGACTCAGGGCACCTCGCGACGGTCGGCGCCCACGGGACGCCGCAGATCTCGCCCGTGTGAACGGATCTCGAAGGCGGGTACGTCATGGTCAACACGCCAATCGGACGCGTGAAGGCGGAGAACCCGCGGCGCAATCCCGCCGTCTCACCCCTTGACCGCCCCGCCCAGCGCGAACCCGCCGCCCAACCGCCGTGCCACCAGCACATACAGCAGGATCACCGGCGTCGAGTAGACGACCGAGAACGCGGCCAGCTGCCCGTACGCCACCATGCCCCGGTTTCCGAAGAACTCGTTGATGCTCACCGCCGCAGGCATCTGGTCCGGGGTGAGCAGGAGCATGAAGGGGACGAAGAAGTTGCCCCACATCATGACGAACGAGAAGACGGTCACGACCGCCAGTCCCGGACCCATCAGGGGCAGGACGATCCGGAAGAGGGACTGGAACGGTGACGCGCCGTCCGTCCAGGCCGCCTCCTCCAACTCCTTCGGTACGCCGTCCATGAAGTTCTTCATCAGCCAGATGGCGAAGGGGAGTTGGGAGGCGGCGAAGAAGAAGACCGTGCCCTGCACGGTGTCGATGAGGTTCACGCGGACGAACAGGGCGTAGACCGGGACCATGATCGCGGTGATGGGCAGGCTCGTCGCGAAGAGGATGGTGAGGAGGAAGGGGCGGTTCAGGCGGGAGCGGAAGCGGGAGAGGGGGTACGCGGCGAGGGCCGCGCAGGCCACCGTCAGCGCCGTTCCGCCGCCGCAGAGGAGGAGGCTGTTGAG
>JABFXD010000646.1 GCA_013361925.1 Streptomyces sp.
GGTATGGACGCTGACGCCATCGAAGAGGGCCGCCGACGGTGGCAGGCCCGGTATGACTCCTCTCGTACGCGGGAGGCCGACTTCACCACGCTGTCCGGGGACGCCGTGGAGCCGGTGTACGGGCCTCGGGCGGGGGATCGGTACGAGGGGTTCGAGCGGATCGGGTGGCCCGGGGAGTACCCGTACACCCGCGGGCTGTACGCCACCGGGTACCGGGGGCGGACCTGGACCATTCGGCAGTTCGCCGGGTTCGGGAACGCCGAGCAGACCAACGAGCGGTACAAGATGATCCTCGCCAATGGCGGGGGCGGGCTGTCCGTGGCCTTTGACATGCCCACCCTCATGGGGCGGGACTCCGATGATCCGCGGTCGCTCGGGGAGGTCGGGCACTGCGGGGTCGCCATCGACTCCGCCGCCGACATGGAGGTGCTGTTCAAGGACATCCCGCTCGGGGACGTCACCACCTCCATGACCATCAGTGGGCCCGCTGTGCCGGTGTTCTGCATGTATCTCGTCGCTGCTGAGCGGCAGGGGGTCGATCCGGGGGTGCTCAACGGCACGCTCCAGACCGACATCTTCAAGGAGTACATCGCCCAGAAGGAGTGGCTCTTCCAGCCCGAGCCCCATCTGCGGCTCATCGGGGACCTGATGGAGTACTGCGCGGCGGGCATTCCCGCCTACAAGCCGCTCTCCGTCTCCGGGTATCACATTCGCGAGGCCGGCTCCACCGCCGCGCAGGAGCTCGCCTACACCCTCGCCGACGGGTTCGGGTACGTGGAGTTGGGGCTCTCGCGCGGGCTCGACGTGGATGTGTTCGCTCCCGGGCTCTCGTTCTTCTTCGACGCCCACGTCGATTTCTTCGAGGAGATCGCCAAGTTCCGGGCAGCGAGGCGGATCTGGGCTCGGTGGATGCGGGAGGTGTACGGGGCGAAGTCCGAGAAGGCTCAGTGGTTGCGGTTCCATACGCAGACCGCGGGTGTGTCGCTGACCGCTCAGCAGCCTTACAACAATGTGGTGCGGACTGCCGTCGAGGCGCTCGCCGCCGTGCTCGGCGGGACCAACTCCCTGCACACCAACGCCCTCGACGAGACCCTCGCGCTGCCCAGCGAGCAGGCCGCCGAGATCGCGCTGCGCACCCAGCAGGTCCTCATGGAGGAGACCGGCGTCGCCAACGTCGCGGATCCGCTGGGCGGTTCCTGGTACGTCGAGCAGCTGACCGACCGTATCGAGGCCGACGCCGAGAAGATCTTCGAGCAGATCAAGGAGCGGGGGCTGCGGGCGCACCCCGACGGGCAGCACCCCATCGGGCCGATCACCTCCGGGATCCTGCGGGGCATCGAGGACGGATGGTTCACCGGGGAGATCGCCGAGTCCGCGTTCCAGTACCAACGGGCCCTGGAGAAGGGGGACAAGAGGGTGGTGGGCGTCAACGTCCATCACGGCTCCGTCACCGGGGACCTGGAGATCCTGCGGGTCTCCCACGAGGTCGAGCGGGAGCAGGTGCGGGAGTTGGGCGGCCGTAAGGCCGGGCGGGACGACGCCGCGGTGCGGGGGGCGCTGGACGCCATGCTCGCCGCCGCGCGGGACGGGTCCAACATGATCGGGCCGATGCTCGACGCCGTACGGGCCGAGGCGACGCTGGGCGAGATCTGCGGGGTGCTGCGGGACGAGTGGGGGGTGTACACGGAGCCGCCCGGGTTCTGAGTGGCCGGCGGGGGGCGGGGTGCGCGGCCCGGCGCTACGGGGTGCCGCCCGTCTTCGGGCCGGGTGCCGCCCCAGCGGCACGACTGCCCGCAGGCTCAGGGGGCTTCGCAGTGTCCGACGCCCCCGCCAGCCCCAGCAGCAGCACCCGGGTGAACCCCCGTACCCACTCCTCGTCCGCCGGTTCCGCGCTCACCAGGGTGCGGTGGACCACCGCACCCGCCACCACGTCGAAGATCAGGTCGACCGTGCGGGACGCCTCCCCGGGATCCGTCTCGGGAGGCAGCTCGCCGCGCGTCTGTGCTCGCGCCCGGCCCTCCAGGACGAGGCGTTTCTGGCGGTCGACGATCGAGGCGCGGATGCGTTCGCGCAGGGCGTCGTCGCGGGTCGACTCCGCTACGACCGCCATCAGGCCGCTCTTCGCCTCAGGACGGGCCAGGATCGCCGCGAACTGGAGGACCACGCCCTCGATGTCGGCGGCCAGGGTGCCGCGGTCGGGGAGGCGCAGTTCGTCGAAGAGCTCCGCCACCGCGTCGACGACGAGTTCGTTCTTGCCCGGCCAGCGGCGGTAAAGCGTCGTCTTCGCAACCGCCGCCCGCGTCGCCACGTCTCCCAGCGTGAGCTTGGACCAGCCCAGCTCCACCAGCGCCTCCCGGGTGGCCGCGAGGATCGCGGCGTCCGCGGCGGCGGAGCGGGGGCGTCCGGTGGCGCGGGGGACGGGAGTGCGGCTCTGCATCCACCGACCATAACCGGCGATTCCTGTGAAGCCGTGAGGGAGATCACCGGGGAGTGGTCGCGAGGAGGCACTGAGTGCCATTACGCTACGACTCGTAGCGAAACCACTGGCGTGGGGTGGGGACCCGGCGTCGAACAACGCACCGCAGGACCAGTACAGAGTCTGACCAGCTTTCATGATGCTTTTCACGTACGCGCGCGAACGGGGGAGGATAGACGCATGCAGCCACGGAACATGTCCATGAGCGGAGTCGTCGACCTCGCCGCGGTGAAGGCGGCCCAGGAGGCCAAGGCGAAGGCGGAGCAGGCGCGGGCCGAGGCGGCCCGGCAGGGCGGCGGCCCGGGTGCCGTCTCGCCCGCCGATCTCGTCATCGACGTCGACGAGGCCGGGTTCGAGCTCGAAGTCCTGCAGCGCTCCACCGAGGTGCCGGTCGTCATCGACTTCTGGGCCGAGTGGTGCGAGCCCTGCAAGCAGCTCAGCCCGGTGCTTGAGCAGCTCGTCCTCGAGTACAACGGACGCCTCCTCCTCGCCAAGATCGACGTCGACGCCAACCAGATGCTGATGCAGCAGTTCGGGGTCCAGGGGATCCCGGCCGTCTTCGCCGTCGTCGCCGGGCAGGCCCTGCCGCTCTTCCAGGGCGCCGCGGGCAAGGAGCAGATCCAGCAGACCCTGGACCAGTTGGTACAGGTCGCCGAGCAGCGCTTCGGCCTCACCGGCCTCACCGTCGACCCCGACGCCGCGCCCGGTGCCGGTGCCGAGCGGGCCGCCGCTCCGGCCGCTCCCGCCGGGCCCTACGACGCCCTCCTGGAGGCCGCCGTACAGGCCCTGGACGCGGGGGACTTCGGCGGTGCGGTGCAGGCGTACAAGAACGTCCTGAGCGACGACCCGGGCAACACGGAGGCCAAACTGGGCCTCGCCCAGGCCGAGTTGCTGTACCGGGTGCAGGGGCTCGACCCGCAGCAGGTGCGGCAGGACGCGGCCGCGAAGCCGGGAGACGTGGCGGCCCAGGTCGCCGCGGCCGACCTGGATCTGGTCGGCGGACATGTCGAGGACGCCTTCGGGCGGCTCATCGAGACCGTGCGGCGCACGGCGGGCGACGACCGGGACGCCGTACGGGTACGGCTGTTGGAGCTGTTCGAGGTCGTCGGGCCCGATGAGCCGCGGGTGATCGCGGCGCGCCGGGCGCTCGCGCGGGCGCTGTTCTGAGCGGGCCGTCGACCGGGGTGAGGCCCCCGTTCTGAGCAGCCTCTAAACACCCGGGCATGTGGTGCCCGAGTGAAAGATTTGCCGATGGAGCATCACTGCGGCCGCGCTTTACCAAATCTTGGTAATCGCGGCCGCTGTTACTGGAAGTAAGTTCTGGGCGTTGTTCTGTCGGATTATGTCCAGCCGTCAACGTCTTTGTCCGGCCCCGGAGTGCTACCGGGAGTCGTCGTCCGAGACCGGCGGGTCGTTGTTCGGTTATCCGGCCGTTACTACCGAGTAACGAAGCCCCTTGTGCGGGCGGCGAGAATGCACCACGATCGGCGACGCTCGGTCCATTCCCGTACCCCGACAGCCGGTCGGGCCCGCGGGAACTCCTGGGTCCCCACCGAGCAGAGCCGACGGCAGTGGCGCCGGCTCTTGGACAGGGGGGTCTTCGTCCACTTGGCGAAGCCTGTCCAGGTTGTGCGTGATGTGCGTCAGGCGCGACCAGTGGTTGTCGCTCGGGGGTGATCGCCGGTGATCGGTGCGCGGTTCGCGCCTGAGTACGGGCGCTCCCCTTCCCGAGGACGTAGCACTTCTCCCATCCCTGCCCGGCTGAGCCGTCTTGTTCGACAGGGGCAGTCAGGGTCAGGAGATGTACGTCCGAGAAGGAGGAAATATGGAGTCCCAGGTGCGTGGCGGGACCAGATGGAAGCGGTTCGCCGTCGTCATGGTGCCCAGCGTGGCCGCCACGGCTGCGATAGGTGTCGCCCTCGCGCAGGGCGCTCTCGCCGCGTCGTTCAGTGTGTCGGGTCAGTCGTTCAAGGTGACGACCGACCAGCTCGACGGCAAGGGCTTCGTCCAGTACGGAGCCATTGACTCGGGTTACACGATGAGCGGCCAGAAGACGGCCCACCCGGTCGCGGTGTCGGGCTTCAAGTCCGCGACCATCAAGAACCTGTGCCAGTCGGTTGTCACCCCTGACATCCCGCTGCTCGGTTCCGTCAGCCTCATCCTGAAGGCCGGCGGTGGCGACACCCCGGTCGAGGCCGAGAACCTGTACATCGACGTCGCCGACCTCAGCGCCGACGCCACCTTCCGTGGCATCGACATCGGTGTGGCGGCCAAGGACGCGGCCAAGGGTCCGGGTATCGCCAAGGGCGACACCGCGAACCCCTACGGGTTCGCGCAGCAGGCCGACTCGGTCACCCTGACCGGTGTGAAGCAGACGGCGTGGGCGACCACCGCCGGAACCTTCAAGCTCAGCGGCCTGAAGATGTCGCTGGCGACGGGTGTCAAGGAGTGCTACTAAGCACTCGCTGACGGGCGGGGGAGCCGGTGGCGCCCCCGCCCGTCCACTCTCCGGCCGCTGTTCGCACGTTCTCCACAAGCGGTCGCACGAAGCACGACTCACCACCACAGCAACACCGTGACAGGGAGCTGTTTTCCATGAGCGCCGAGACTCCTGCCGTACCCGGCCACGATGAGCACTACCTCCGGGTCGCCAAGCGGAAGTTCCGCGGCTGGCGGGGTGACCGGCCGTTCTGGGCCGGCCTGTTCGTCATGCTCGGCGGACTCCCCATCGCTTACTTCCCGTACGCAAACCTCCAGATCGGTCATCTGACGCTGGCGATGGCCACCACCGCCGGCGCGGGATCCCTGATCATCGGTGTGCTGCTGGTCGTCCTCGGCATCAGTCTCTGGTTCCAGAAGCACGTCCGCACCTTCGCGGGCGTCGCGGCGATCCTGCTGGCCCTGGTGTCGATTCCGGTCTCGAACCTCGGCGGCTTCCTCATCGGCTTCCTCTTCGCCCTCGTCGGCGGAGCGATGGCCGTGGCGTGGGTGCCGGGCGAGGCGCCCGAGGCGCAGCCGGTGGCGGAGGCCGGCGCCGGGGAGAGTGACGCGCCGCAGGGCGCGGTCCCCACGCTCTCCAAGGACGCGTACGACGTTGAGCCGAACGATCTGTCAGGAACGAGCCCGGCGAACGGGGCGAACGGGAGGCACAGTGCCGGCTGACGAGGTGACCCACGGGACTGATGTGGACGAGTCCCGTGTGAGAACCGGGCCGCGGCACGCGGCACCCAAGAAGCCGCTGTTCACCCGGTTCCACATGCCGGCGGGCAAGGCGATAGCCCTGGCGGCGATGCCGACGGCGGTCCTCATGGGGATGGGATTCACGCCGACGCTCGCCAACGCCGAGGACCAGCCCGCCGCGAAGAGCCTCACGGCGGACGAGTACAAGGACTGTGTCGCGGCCCTGGAGGACGGCGCGTCCGCGTCGGCCTCGCCGTCCGCGAGCGCGAGCGAGTCCAAGGACGAGGCGACGCCGACCCCCTCGGCCTCCGAGTCCAAGGACTCCGGCTCCTCGGACAACGGTTCCTCGGGCAGCGGCTCCTCGTCGGATTCAGGTTCCGACGACGAGGCCACGCCCACGCCGTCCGCGTCCGCCTCCAACGAGGCGCAGTCGGGCAGCACGGCCACGCCCTCGCCCTCGGCCTCCGAGAGCAGCGGCAACGTGCTGGACGAGATCGGCGACGCGATCACCGGCATCTTCACGGGTGGCGAGAGCGCTTCGCCGTCCGCGAGTGCCAGCCCGACGCCGTCCGCCTCGGCCTCCGCCTCCGCCACGGAGGACGGCAAGGACGACGCGAGCGACGCGGTCAAGGACACCACCGAGAAGGTCACCGACACGGTCGAGGACACCGTGAAGGACACGACCGACACGGCGACCAAGGCGGCCGAGGACACCACCGACGCGGTCAAGGAGGCGGCCGCCGAGGCCACCGCCAGCCCGTCGGCGAGCTCCACCACGGACCCGGACGACTGCCCGGTCGCCACGGACGCGGAGAGCGGCGTCGACAACACCGTGCCGCTGCCCGACGACCCCTGGTACCTGAACGCCAGCTCGCTGCTGCTGAAGGGCGCCGACTACAAGGGCATCGTCGAGGTGAAGACGGCCAACGGCACCAAGAAGAAGGTGCTGAAGTACGTCATCTCCGACGGCACCGACATCGGCGACCTGCACCAGACGGTCAACGACGAGCAGTCCGGCAAGACCTACCACGTGCAGGCGGCCAAGGGCTCGACGTCGACCATCCGGGACGGCGAGACGGTGATGTACACGGAGTCCATCTCCGGGAACCTGCTGGGCCTGATCCCGATCACGTTCGATCCGGAGAACCCGCCGCCGCTCAACATCCCGCTGATCTACTTCACCAAGGTGAAGGTCGTGCAGGCCGGCCAGTTCGGCGGGACCCTGCATGTGCCCGGGCTGCATCAGTACATCGACTGAGCGCCCGCACAAGCCCGTTCGGGAGCCGCACAAGCGCTGAGGGCGCCCCCTGTCGCAGGGGGCGCCCTCAGCGTCGTACAGGACCCTTGTGGGGTTACTTCTCGCCGCCCAGGTGGTGGACCCGGACCATGTTGGTGGTGCCGGGGACGCCGGGGGGCGAGCCAGCGGTGATGATGACGATGTCGCCGTTGCTGAAGCGGTTGAGCTTGGAGACCTCGCCGTCGACCAGGTCGACCATCTCGTCGGTGCTGTTCACGAACGGCACGACGTGCGACTCCACGCCCCAGCTGAGCGCCAGCTGGTTGCGGGTGCCCTCGTCGGTGGTGAAGGCGACGATCGGCTGGGCGGCGCGGTAGCGGCTCAGCCGGCGGGCGGTGTCACCGGACTTGGTGAAGGCGATGAGACCCTTGCCGCCGAGGAAGTCGGCGATCTCCGCGGCGGCGCGGGCGACCGAACCACCCTGCGTGCGCGGCTTCTTGCCGGGGACGAGGGGCTGCAGGCCCTTGCTCAGCAGCTCTTCCTCGGCCGCCTGGACGATCTTCGACATCGTCTTGACGGTCTCGATCGGGTAGGCGCCGACCGAGGACTCCGCCGAGAGCATGACCGCGTCCGCGCCGTCCAGGATCGCGTTGGCCACGTCGGAGGCCTCGGCGCGGGTGGGGCGGGAGTTGGTGATCATCGACTCCATCATCTGGGTCGCCACGATCACCGGCTTGGCGTTGCGGCGGCACAGCTCGATGAGGCGCTTCTGCACCATCGGGACCTTCTCGAGCGGGTATTCGACGGCGAGGTCACCACGGGCGACCATCACGGCGTCGAACGCCATCACGACGTCCTCCATGTTCGCCACCGCCTGCGGCTTCTCCACCTTGGCGATGACCGGGACGCGACGACCCTCCTCGTCCATCACCTTGTGGACGTCCTGCACGTCCTGGGCGTCCCGGACGAAGGACAGCGCGACCATGTCGCAGCCCATGCGCAGCGCGAAACGGAGGTCCTCGACGTCCTTCTCGGACAGCGCGGGCACGTTGACGGCCGCGCCGGGCAGGTTGATGCCCTTGTGGTCGGAGACGACACCGCCCTCGATGACGATCGTCCTGACCCGGGGGCCCTCGACGTCCAGGACCTTCAGCTCGACGTTGCCGTCGTTGATGAGGATCTGGTCGCCGCGCGAGACGTCGCCCGGCAGGCCCTTGTAGGTGGTCCCGCAGATGGCCTTGTCACCCGGGACGTCCTCGGTGGTGATGACGAACTCGTCACCACGCTCCAGCTCGACCGGGCCCTCGGCGAAGGTCTCGAGACGGATCTTCGGGCCCTGGAGGTCGGCGAGGACACCGATGGCCTTGCCGGTCTCCTTGGCCGCGGCACGGACGCGGTCGTACCGGCCCTGGTGCTCGGCGTGGCTGCCGTGGCTGAAGTTGAAGCGGGCCACGTTCATGCCGGCTTCGATCAGGGACACGAGCATTTCGTGGGAGTCGACCGCGGGGCCGAGAGTACAGACGATTTTCGAACGGCGCATGGGGCGATCCTATCGGTTTGTTTCGCAACGGAATATTCCGTCTGGCGGAAGATACAAATGGGCGGCAATGCGCTCACGCGTGTTACTGCCGTGTAATGCCTCAGTTGTTCCTTCCGACCAGTGCGTAAGTCTGAGTCGCGATCTCCAGTTCCTCGTCGGTCGGCACCACGGCGACGGCCACGCGCGCGTACTCCGGCGAGATCAGCCGCGGCTGGTCACTCCGTACGGCGTTCAGCTCGCCGTCCACCGCGAGGCCCAGCTCCTCCAGGCCCGCCACGGCAGCCTCCCGCACCGGGCTCGCGTTTTCGCCGACTCCCGCTGTGAAGGCGACGGCGTCCACCCGGCCGAGCACCGCGTAATAGGCGCCGATGTACTTCTTCAATCGGTGAATGTAGATGTCGAAGGCGAGTTGCGCCTGTTCGTCACCCTCGTCCACCCGGCGGCGGATCTCCCGCATGTCGTTGTCACCGCACAGGCCGATCAGACCGCTCTTCTTGTTGAGAAGAGTGTCGATCTCGTCCGTGGACATTCCGCCAACACGCATCAAATGGAAGATGACGGCCGGATCCATGTCACCGGAGCGCGTACCCATCACGAGCCCCTCCAAAGGCGTCAGCCCCATGGAGGTGTCCACGCATCGACCGCCTTGCACCGCGGAGGCGGAGGCCCCGTTGCCCAGGTGCAGCACGATGAGGTTCACGTCCTCGGGCGCCTTGCCGAGCAGCTTCGCCGTCGCCCGGGCCACATAGGCGTGCGAGGTGCCGTGGAAGCCGTAGCGCCGGATGCGGTGGGCGTCGGCGGTCTCGGTGTCGATGGCGTAGCGGGCGGCGGACTCCGGCATCGTCGTGTGGAAGGCGGTGTCGAAGACGGCGACCTGGGGCAGGTCGGGGCGCAGCGCCTGGGCGGTGCGGATGCCGGTGAGGTTGGCGGGGTTGTGCAGCGGGGCGACGGGGATCAGCCGCTCGATCTCGGCGAGCACGGCGCTGTCGACGACGGTCGGCGCGGTGAAGGTCTGTCCGCCGTGCACGACCCGGTGCCCGATGGCGGCCAGCTCCGGCGAGTCGAGGCCCAGCCCGTCCTTGGCCAGCTCCTCGGCCACGGCCTTCAGCGCGGCCTCGTGGTCGGGGATCGGCCCGGACCACTCGCGGGTGGTGTCGGACTCGACGTGGGTGTGCTTGAGCCGGGAGGTCTCCTCGCCGATGCGCTCGACGAGCCCCACGGCCAGCCGGCTGCTGTCGCCCATGTCGAGCAGCTGGTACTTCACCGACGAGGAGCCGGAGTTGAGGACGAGGACGCGGGAGGCGCTCACTGGGCGGTGGCCTTCTCGATCGGGGACGGGGCGGGGGACTGGGCCTGGATGGCCGTGATGGCGACGGTGTTGACGATGTCCTGGACGAGGGCGCCCCGGGACAGGTCGTTGACCGGCTTGCGCAGCCCCTGGAGGACCGGACCGACGGCGATCGCGCCGGCCGAGCGCTGCACGGCCTTGTAGGTGTTGTTGCCCGTGTTGAGGTCGGGGAAGATCAACACGCTGGCCTGCCCGGCGACTTCGGAGTCCGGCAGCTTGGTGGCGGCCACCGTCGGCTCGACCGCGGCGTCGTACTGGATCGGCCCCTCGATGCTCAGGTCGGGCCGCCGCAGCCGTACCAGCTCGGTCGCCTCGCGCACCTTGTCGACGTCGGCGCCGGAGCCGGACGTACCGGTGGAGTACGACAGCATCGCGATCCGCGGGGCCACGCCGAACTGCTCGGCGGTCGCGGCCGACTGGATGGCGATGTCCGCCAACTGCTCCGCGTCCGGGTCGGGGTTGACCGCGCAGTCGCCGTAGACGAGCACCTTGTCGGCGAGGCACATGAAGAAGACGGACGAGACGATGTCGGCGTCCGGCTTGGTCTTGATGATCTCGAAGGCGGGCCGGATGGTCGCGGCCGTGGAGTGCACGGACCCGGAGACCATGCCGTCCGCGAGCCCTTCCTGGACCATCAGGGTCCCGAAGTAGTTCACGTCGGAGACGACGTCGTAGGCCAGCTCCACCGTCACGCCCTTGTGGGCGCGGAAGCCGGCGTACTTCTCGGCGAAGGCGTCCCGCAGCTCGGAGGTGGCGGGGTCGATCAGCTGGGCGTCGGCGAGGTCGATGCCGAGGTCGGCGGCCTTCTTGCGGATCTGGTCCACCGGGCCGAGGAGGGTGAGCGCGCAGACCCCGCGGCGCAGCAGCACCTCGGCGGCGTGCAGCACCCGGGGCTCGGTGCCCTCCGGCAGGACCACGCGGCGCAGATCGGAGCGGGCCTGCTCCAGGAGCTTGTGCTCGAACATCATCGGCGTGAGCCGGTCGCTGCTCGGCGCGGAGACCCGCTTGAGCAGGTCGCCGGTGTCGATGTGCCGCTCGAACAGCCCGAGCGCGGTCTCCGCCTTGCGCGGGGTGACCGCGCTCAACTTCCCCTCCAGGGAGAAGAGTTGCTCGGCGGTGGGGAAGCTGTTGCCGGGCACCGAGAGCACCGGGGTGCCGGGGGCGAGGCGGGCGGCGAGGGTCAGGACGTCGTCGCTCGGCACCTCGTCGAGGGTGAGCAGCACGCCGGCTATCGGCGGGGTGCCGGCGCTGTGCGCGGCGAGCGAGCCGACGACCAGATCGGCCCGGTCGCCCGGCGTCACGACCAGGCAGCCCGGGGTCAGGGCCTTGAGGAGGTTCGGCAGCATCGCCCCGCCGAAGACGAAGTCCAGCGCGTCCCGGGCGAGCCCCGCGTCGTCGCCGAGGAGCACCCTGGCGCCGAGGGCGTGGGTGACCTGCGCGACGGTCGGCGCGGCGAGGGCGGGCTCGTCGGGCAGTACGTAGCAGGGCACGGGCAGCCGGGAGGCGGCCAGCCGCTCGGCGATGAGGTCGCGGTCGTCGCGGTCGACCCGGTTGGTGACCATCGCGAGGACGTCGCAGCCGAGGCCGTCGTAGGCGCGGTAGGCGTTGCGGGTCTCGGCGAGCACGGACTCGGCCGGCTGCTTGCGGCCGCCCACGACGGGGATCACGGACGCCCCGAACTCGTTGGCGAGGCGGGCGTTGAGGTTGAGCTCGTCCGGGAGCTGGGTGTCGGCGAAGTCGGTGCCGAGGACGAGGACGACGTCGTAGTCCCGCGCCACGAGATGGAACCGGTCGACGAGCGTCGACACCAGCTCGTCCGTCCCCTGTTCGGCCTGGAGGGCGGAGGCCTCGTGGTAGTCCATGCCGTAGACCGTGGCCGGGTCCTGGGAGAGGCGGTAGCGGGCGCGCAGCAGCTCGAACAGGCGATCGGGACTGTGATGTACGAGGGGCCGGAAGACACCCACCCGGTCGACCTGCCGGGTCAGGAGTTCCATGACCCCCAGCTCGACGACCTGGCGGCCGTCGCCGCGGTCGATACCGGTCACGTACACGCTGCGGGTCACGCGTGCTCTCC
>JABFXD010000511.1 GCA_013361925.1 Streptomyces sp.
CATCCTGATCGTCGACGACGTCCTCGCCACCGGCGGCACGGCCGAGGCCGCGATCCAGCTGATCCGCCGCGCCGGCGCCGAGGTGGCCGGCCTGGCGGTCCTGATGGAACTCGGCTTCCTGGCGGGCCGCCCGCGCCTGGAACCGGCTCTGGAGGGCGCTCCGCTGGAAGCGCTGCTGGTGGTCTGAGGTCTCCTCACAAAAGCGGCCGTCCCGGTACGTCAGGGGCGGCCGTTGTCGTGCCCGCCAAGGCTCATCGGCCCCTCATGTTTCACCGGTGGACGTTCCTCACATCGGTCTGAAGGCGATCCCCAGCCGCAGGATCGCTACCATGGGTTCTCCGGAGCCTGATCGGGGGACCCGGTTCGCGCACGAGGAGTCCTCTTGCCAGACGAGGCCCAGCCACTGACCGCCGCCAAGCCCGAGCCCGCCTCGGGCCCCGCGGCGACGCCCGCGAAGAACGCCACGCAGGGCTCGGTCGAGCACGCCCAGTCGGCGCCCGTCGACAAGTCCGCCGAGCAGCCACGCCCCAAGCCGGCCTCGCCCGAGCGTCCCGCGCCCGCGTCCACGCCCCCCGCGGTCCGCCCGCCCGCAGGCCAGCCCGCCCGCTCCGGCTCGTCCAACCGCGTCCGCGCCCGCCTCGCCCGTCTCGGCGTCCAGCGCTCCAACCCGTACAACCCGGTCCTGGAGCCCCTGCTGCGGATAGTGCGCAGCAACGACCCGAAGATCGAGACGGCGACGCTCCGCCAGGTCGAGAAGGCCTACCAGGTCGCCGAGCGCTGGCACCGGGGCCAGAAGCGCAAGAGCGGCGACCCTTACATCACGCACCCCCTCGCGGTGACCACCATCCTCGCCGAGCTCGGCATGGACCCGGCCACGCTCATGGCCGGTCTGCTGCACGACACGGTCGAGGACACCGAGTACGGCCTCGACCAGCTCCGCCGCGACTTCGGCGACTCGGTCGCCCTGCTCGTCGACGGCGTCACCAAGCTCGACAAGGTCAAGTTCGGCGAGGCCGCGCAGGCCGAGACCGTGCGCAAGATGGTCGTCGCCATGGCCAAGGACCCGCGCGTCCTGGTCATCAAGCTCGCCGACCGCCTGCACAACATGCGCACCATGCGCTACCTCAAGCGCGAGAAGCAGGAGAAGAAGGCGCGCGAGACCCTGGAGATCTACGCGCCGCTCGCCCACCGCCTGGGCATGAACACCATCAAGTGGGAACTGGAGGACCTCGCCTTCGCGATCCTCTACCCCAAGATGTACGACGAGATCGTGCGTCTGGTGGCCGAGCGGGCGCCGAAGCGCGACGAGTACCTCGCCATAGTGACCGACGAGGTGCAGCAGGACCTGCGCGCGGCCCGCATCAAGGCGACCGTCACCGGCCGCCCGAAGCACTACTACAGCGTCTACCAGAAGATGATCGTCCGCGGTCGCGACTTCGCGGAGATCTACGACCTGGTCGGCATCCGAGTCCTCGTGGACACGGTCCGGGACTGCTACGCGGCCCTGGGCACCGTCCACGCCCGCTGGAACCCGGTTCCGGGGCGGTTCAAGGACTACATCGCGATGCCCAAGTTCAACATGTACCAGTCGCTGCACACCACGGTCATCGGCCCCAACGGCAAGCCCGTCGAACTCCAGATCCGCACCTTCGACATGCACCGCCGCGCCGAGTACGGCATCGCCGCGCACTGGAAGTACAAGCAGGAGGCCGTCGCCGGCACCTCCAAGGTCCGCTCGGACCAGCCGCGGACCACCGGCAAGGACGACCACCTCAACGACATGGCGTGGCTGCGCCAGTTGCTCGACTGGCAGAAGGAGACCGAGGACCCCGGCGAGTTCCTGGAGTCCCTGCGCTTCGACCTGTCGCGCAACGAGGTCTTCGTCTTCACCCCCAAGGGTGACGTGATAGCGCTGCCGGCCGGCGCCACCCCCGTCGACTTCTCGTACGCGGTCCACACCGAGGTCGGCCACCGGACGATAGGGGCACGCGTCAACGGACGCCTCGTCCCCCTCGAATCCACCCTGGACAACGGCGACCTGGTGGAGGTCTTCACCTCCAAGGCGGCCGGCGCGGGACCGTCCCGCGACTGGCTCGGCTTCGTCAAGTCACCGCGCGCCCGCAACAAGATCAGGGCCTGGTTCTCCAAGGAGCGCCGCGACGAGGCGATCGAGCAGGGCAAGGACGCCATCGTCCGCGCGATGCGCAAGCAGAACCTGCCGATCCAGCGCATCCTCACCGGCGACTCCCTCGTCACGCTCGCGCACGAGATGCGCTACCCCGACATCTCCGCCCTGTACGCGGCGATCGGCGAGGGCCATGTCTCCGCGCAGAACGTCGTCCAGAAGCTCGTCTCCGCGCTAGGCGGCGAGGAGGCCGCCACCGAGGAGATCGACGAGGCGGTCCCGCCGACCCGCAACCGGGGTCGCAAGCGCCGCTCCAGCGCCGATCCGGGCGTCGTGGTCAAGGGCGTCGACGACGTGTGGGTCAAGCTCGCCCGCTGCTGCACCCCCGTCCCCGGCGACCCCATCATCGGTTTCGTCACGCGCGGTAGCGGCGTATCGGTTCACCGCAGCGACTGTGTCAACGTGGAGTCACTGTCCCGCGAGCCCGAGCGCATCCTCGACGTCGAGTGGGCGCCCACCCAGTCCTCGGTCTTCCTGGTCGCCATCCAGGTCGAGGCCCTGGACCGCTCCCGGCTCCTCTCCGACGTCACCCGCGTCCTGTCCGACCAGCACGTCAACATCCTCTCCGCGGCCGTCCAGACCTCCCGCGACCGCGTCGCCACCTCCCGCTTCACCTTCGAGATGGGC
>JABFXD010001035.1 GCA_013361925.1 Streptomyces sp.
TCGGCGTCCATGACCTCCTTGAAGCCCTTGGCGCGCTCGATGGCGGGGGCGGCACCGGTGGTGCCCTCCAGCTGGGCGATCTTCACGTCGCCCTTGAGGCCGGCCTTGGCGATGACCTTCTCGAGGATCTTCGCGGCGCGGCGGCCCTCGTCGGTGAAGTCGGAGCCGACGAGGGTGACGTACAGGGACTCGTCGGAGGTCTCGACGGAGCGGTCGGTGAGGACGACCGGGATCTTCGCGGCCTTGGCCTCCTTGAGCACCGCGTCCCAGCCGGTGACGACCACCGGGGAGAAGGCGATGACGTCGACCTTCTGCGCGATGTAGCTGCGGATGGCCGAGATCTGGTTCTCCTGCTTCTGCTGGGCGTCGGAGAACTTCAGGGTGTAACCCGCGTCCTTGGCGGCGGACTTGACCGAGTCGCTGTTGGCGGTGCGCCAGCCGCTCTCGGAGCCGACCTGGGAGAAGCCGAGGGTGATCGCCTTGCCGCCGCCGCTGCCGGCGGAGTCGCTGGAGTTGTCGTCCTCCTTGGCGCAGGCCGCCAGGGTGCCGGCCGCCGCAACGCCGATCGCCGCAGTCAGGAAGTTCCTTCTGTTGAGCATGTTCTTCTCCTTTGAAGAGCCAGGACAGATCGCACCGCGTCCAGCCTGTCGATCATTATTCGAAATATCGGTCACACTGGTGTGCGAATTGCGACGATTGATGGAGGTCGGGTCAGTCGGGTGCCGTGCTGGCCCTGACGACGAGTTGGGGTTCGATGGCCACTCCGGGCGCCCCGGAGGGAGCCCGGCCCTCGATGAGGTCCAGCAGCAGGGCGATGCTGTGCTTGCCCACCGTCGCGAAGTCCTGCCGGACGGTGGTGAGCGGAGGCGCGAAGAACTCCGACTCCGGGATGTCGTCGAAGCCGACCATCGCGACGTCCTGCGGCGTGCGCACCCCCGCTTCCCGCAGCGCCCGCAACACCCCCAGCGCCATCTGGTCGTTGGCGACGAAGACCGCGGTCAGTCCACGGCCCACCCAGCCGGCCAGTTCCTGGCCCGCCCGGTAGCCCGAGAGCGGACTCCAGTCCCCCCGCAGCGGCGTCGGCGGCTCGATGCCCGCCGCTTCGAGGGTGGCCCGCCAGCCGGTGACCCGGTCGGCGGCCTCCTGCCAGTCCTCGGGTCCGGCGAGGTGCCAGACCGTACGGTGCCCGGCGGCCAGCAGATGCCCGGTGGCGAGCCGGGCGCCGAGCTGCTGGTCGACGTTGACGCTGGGGATCTCGGCGCCGGATCCGGTGCCGACGACCACCACCGGGAAGGGGTGGCGGAGTTCGGCGAGGGCCTCGACCGCCGAGCGCTGCGGGGCGAGGGCGATCACTCCCTCCACGCCGCCGTCGCTGAGATGGTCCAGGGCCTCGGACAGGGTCTCCTTCGCCAGCTTGTGCAGGCTGACCGTCGAGACGGTGTACCCCGCGGCCCGGGCCGCGTCCTCCAGCGCGAACAGCGTGCTGGCCGGGCCGTACAGCGTGGTGTTGGAGGCGACCACACCCAGGGTGCGGGTGCGGCGGGTGGCCAGGGCGCGGGCCGAGGAGTTGCGGCGGTAGCCCATCTCCTCGATCGCCCGCAGGACCTTGGCCCGTGTCTCGTCCCGGACGTTGGGATGATCGCCCAGTACCCGGGACACCGTCTGGTGGGACACCCCGGCGAGGCGTGCCACATCGGCCATGGTGGGCGGCCGGAGCTCCAAGTGGTTCACGGCCGCACCTCCTGGCGGTCAGCGATCGGTTGAATGCGAGGCACATTGTGAGCGCTAACAATTCATGGCGGTCAAGAGGGCTGCAGCGGGAAGGTCGTCACGGTTGAATAACGCAGCAGGCTGCGGGAGTTGAGATACCGGACGGATGTGCACGTCACCAAGACCGTTACGCCGTTCGACCCTCCGACCCATTGACACCCCGACCGAGACGTCCTTACGGTCGGGCCAGCATTTCGAACGTGAGCCGAAATTTCGAACAACGAGCTCGAGAGCCTAGGGAGTAGCTGACGTGCGCATCACGGGAATCAGCACGCACGTGGTCGGGACGCCATGGCGCAACCTGACCTACGTCCAGGTGCACACCGACGAGGGACTCACCGGAGTCGGCGAGACCCGCATGCTGGGCCACACCGACGCCCTCATCGGCTATCTGCACGAGGCGAAGACCAACCACATTCTCGGGTCGGACCCGTTCGCTGTCGAGGATCTGGTCAAGCGCATGAAGTACGGCGACTACGGCCGTGCGGGCGAGATCGTGATGTCCGGCATCGCCGTGATCGAGATGGCCTGCTGGGACATCAAGGGCAAGGCGCTCGGCGTCCCGGTCTGGCAGCTCCTCGGCGGCAAGGTCACCGACAAGGTCAAGGCGTACGCCAACGGCTGGTACACCACCGAGCGCACCCCGGAGGCCTACCACAAGGCCGCGCAGGGCGTCATGGAGCGCGGCTACAAGGCGCTCAAGATCGACCCCTTCGGCACCGGGCACTTCGAGCTGGACCACGAGCAGAGCCTGTACGCCGTCTCGCTCATCGAGGCCGTCCGCGACGCCATCGGCCCGGACGCCGAGCTGATGCTGGAGATGCACGGCCGCTTCTCCCCCGCCACCGCCGTACGCCTGGCCAAGGACCTGGCGCCCTTCAAGCCCGCGTGGCTGGAGGAGCCGGTGCCGCCGGAGAACCTGAAGGCGCTGGAGAAGGTCGCCGCCAAGGTCGAGATGCCGGTCGCCACCGGTGAGCGCATCCACGACCGGATCGAGTTCCGCGAGCTCTTCGAGAGCCAGGCCGTGGACATCATCCAGCCCGACGTCGGCCACATCGGCGGCATCTGGGAGACCCGGAAGCTGGCCGCGACCGCCGAGACCCACTACATGCTGGTCGCCCCGCACAACGTGGGCGGGCCGGTGCTGACGGCGGCCTCGCTCCAGGTCGGCTTCACCGCGCCGAACTTCAAGATCCTTGAGCACTTCAACGACTTCGCGGACGCCGACATCAAGAAGGTCGTCAAGGGCGCCCCGCAGGTCGTGGACGGCTACTTCGAGCTGTCGCACGAGCCGGGCCTGGGCGTGGAGCTGGACGTCGACGCCGCCGCGGAGTTCCCGCAGCAGCAGGCCCGCTTCGACCTGTGGGCCGACGGCTGGGAGCAGCGCAAGCCGAAGGGCACCGAGCAGTGAGCAGCGCGGTCGTCGTCGGGGCGCCCGGCGAGCACGAGCTCGTCGAGCACACCCCGCGTGCGCCCGGCGCCGGCGAGGCCCTGGTCCGCGTCCACGCGGTCGGCATCTGCGGCAGCGACCGCGAGGTGTACCAGGGCAACCGGCCCGAGGGGTACGTCCGCTACCCGCTGACCCCGGGCCACGAGTGGTCCGGCACGGTCGAGGCCGTGGGCGCCGGGGTACCCACGTCGCTGGTCGGCCGGAAGGTGGTCGGCGAGGGCTTTCGCAACTGCCAGGTCTGCGACCGCTGCCACGCGGGCGAGACCACGCTGTGCACGGACGGCTACGAGGAGACCGGGTTCACCCAGCCCGGCGCCATGGCCGCCACGCTCACCCTGCCGGCCCGGCTGCTGCACGCCCTGCCGGACGACGCCGATCTGACGGCGGCGGCGCTCCTGGAGCCCGCCGCGTGCATCGCGGCCGCCGCGATCAAGGCGAACGCGCGGCCCGGCGAGCGGGTCGCCGTGGTGGGCACGGGGACGCTCGGGATGTTCGCGGTGCAGTTCCTGCGGGCGGGCTCGCCCTCGGAGCTGCTGGTGGTGGGCACCCGCCCGGACCGCGCGGAGCTCTCGAAGACCTTCGGCGCCACCGACTTCCGCACCCGGGACCAGGAGCTGCCCGACGACTTCGACGTCGTCATCGAGACCGCCGGGTCGGCGACCGCCGCGAACACCGCGGCCTCGCTGCTCCGGCGCGGCGGCCGGCTCGTCCTGACGGGCATCCCGGCCGCGGGCGCCGAGGGACTCGACCCCACCGATCTCGTCGTACGGCAGCTGGAGGTGCACACCGTGTTCGGGGCGCCGCCGGACGCCTGGTCGCACACGGTGCGGGTGTTCGGGGCCGGGCTGCTCGATCCGCTGCCGCTCGTGACGCACGAGCTGCCGCTGGAGGAGTTCCCGCGCGCCATCGAGCTGGTCGGATCCGGTGACCCGACGGTCGGCAAGGTCCTCCTGAAGCCATGACGACCCCCTGAGCCGTACGCCGGTACGGAGTACCTGACGACTTCGTACCGGCGTACACCCAAATCCCTGGGCCTTTTTAAGCCATGTTGCACGAAGCCTTGTTGCACGCAGAGCCGCGATCCACGTCCGAAATACCGAACACGAAGGACAGCTTGTGACCGAGACCACCGCCAGCGCGGCCCGACGACCCGGTGAGCAGGCGCTCGCCGCGCTCGGTCTGGGCGCTCCCGCCCTCGACCCGGCCGACGCCTCTGCGCACACCTTCCCCGGTGGCGGCCGCTGGCGCACCGAAGTGCCCTCCGTGGAGGGGCCCGAGGCCCTCTCCGTGGTCCTCAAGGAGTCCTCGCGGCTCGATGTGCCGATCCACCGGATCAGCCAGGGCAGCGGCGTGTGGATGCTCACCGACGCCGAGATCACCGAGATGGTGGAGGCGACCGCCGAGCGGGACATCGAGCTCTGCCTGTTCACCGGCCCTCGCGGCACCTGGGACATCGGCGGCTCCACCCGGACCGACTCCAAGGGCGCCGGGCTGCGCGCCCGCGGCCACGACGCGGTCGCCGGGTGTGTCGAAGACGCCGTGCGGGCAACGGAGTTGGGCGTGAAGTGCCTGCTCGTCGCCGACGAGGGCGTGCTGTGGACGCTGCACCGGGCGCGCGTCGCCGGGATCATCCCGGCCGACACCACGCTCAAGGTGTCGGCGCTGATCGGCCCGGTGAACCCGGCCGCGTACGCCGTCTACGAGAACCTCGGTGGCGACTCGATCAACGTGCCCAGCGATCTGACGCTGGATCAACTCACCGAGATCCGCCGGGTGTCGGGCGCTCCGATGGACATGTACATCGAGGCCCCGGACGATCTCGGCGGCTATGTGCGGATGTACGAGGTCGCCGAGCTGATCCGGCGCGGCGCCCCGCTCTATCTGAAGTTCGGCCTGTCGAAGGCTCCCGGGATCTACCCGTACGGCCATCACATGCGCGAGCTCACGCTGTCCACCGCCAAGGAAAGAGTGCGGCGCGGACGGCTCGCCCTGGACCTGCTCGCACGGCACGGGGCGGACGGCGACATGGCGCCGCTCGGCTCAAGACTGCCGGGCGCGCTGACGCGATTCGAAACGCCTGCATAACGTTCCGGACAACGCCCCTTCACAGAAGCCGACGTAGTCGAACAGACTCCGACACAACTTCTCTCGGTCGATCCAGCACCACCGACAGGCGCCCGCATCGCCGGACCGCCCACAGTCTCTAGAACATCAAGGATGATGATCATGCTTAACCGCAGAGCTGCACTCTCCGCCATAGCCACCTCGGCCGTCCTCGCCCTCTCCCTGACCGCCTGTGGCCAGGACAGCGAGGGTGGCAGCGCGGAGAGCAAGGGCGACTCCAAGGGCGGCACCATCGGTATCGCGATGCCGACCAAGTCCTCCGAGCGCTGGATCGCCGACGGCAAGAACGTCGAGACCAACCTGCAGAAGCTGGGCTACAAGACCAAGCTGGTCTACGGCGAGGACGAGCCCGACCAGCAGGTCTCGCAGATCGAGAACCTGATCACCCAGGGCGTCAAGGCGCTGATCGTCGCCGCGATCGACAACAAGTCGCTCAACAACGTCCTCCAGGAGGCGAAGGACGCGGGCATCCCCGTCATCGCCTACGACCGTCTGATCCTCGGCACGCCGAACGTCGACTACTACGCCTCCTTCGACAACTCCAAGGTCGGCGAGCTCCAGGCCAACTACATCGTCGAGAAGCTCGGCCTCGCCTCCGGCAAGGGCCCCTTCAACATCGAGCTGTTCGCCGGCTCCAACGACGACAACAACACCAAGTACTTCTTCAACGGCGCGATGAGCGTCCTGAAGCCGTACATCGACTCCAAGAAGCTCGTCGTCAAGTCCGGCCAGGTCGACCTCAACAAGGTCACCACCCTGCGCTGGGACGGCGCCACCGCCCAGCGCCGCATGGACGACATCCTGACCGGCTCCTACAAGTCCGGCCGGGTCGACGCGGTCCTCTCCCCGTACGACGGCATCTCCATCGGCATCCTGTCGGCGCTGAAGTCCGACGGCTACGGCACCAAGTCCAAGCCGCTTCCGGTGCTGACCGGTCAGGACGCCGAGCTGGCCTCCGTGAAGTCGATCATCGCGGGCGACCAGACGCAGACCGTCTACAAGGACACCCGTGAGCTGGCCAAGGTCGCGGCCAACATGGTCGACGCGGTGCTCAACGACAAGAAGCCCGAGACCAACGACACCAAGACCTACGACAACGGCTCCAAGGTCGTCCCCGCCTACCTGCTCAAGCCGGTGAGCGTCGACAAGAGCAACTACAAGCAGGTCCTGGTCGACGGCGGCTACTACACCGAGGGCGAGCTCAAGTAGTCCCCGTCCTGTAGTCGCCTGCAAGAAACCAGATTGGAAGGCACGACCATGGCGGGACCCGTCCTGGAAATGCGCTCGATCGTCAAGACCTTTCCCGGTGTGAAAGCGCTGTCGGACGTCACGCTGACCGTCCGCCAGGGCGAGGTCCACGCCATCTGCGGTGAGAACGGCGCCGGGAAGTCCACCTTGATGAAGGTGCTCTCCGGAGTCCATCCGCACGGCACGTACGAGGGCGAGATCCTCTTCGAAGGGGACGTCTGCGAGTTCAAGGACATCCGGGCGAGCGAGGCGCACGGCATCGTCATCATCCACCAGGAGCTGGCGCTGGTGCCCTACCTCTCCCTCGCGGAGAACATCTTCCTCGGCAACGAGCACGCCTCGCGCGGTTTCATCGACTGGCGCGAGACCCTGCGGCACGCGAGCGAGCTGCTGCGCCGGGTGGGGCTCAGTGAGCACCCCGAGACCCGGGTCGCCGACATCGGTGTCGGCAAGCAGCAGCTCGTGGAGATCGCCAAGGCGCTCTCCAAGAAGGTGAAGCTGCTGATCCTGGACGAGCCCACCGCCGCCCTGAACGACGAGGACAGCGGCAAACTCCTGGATCTCATCCTGGAGTTGAAGAAGCAGGGCATCACCTCGATCATCATCTCCCACAAGCTCAACGAGATCCGCAAGGTGGCCGACTCCGTCACGATCATCCGGGACGGCAAGACCATCGAGACCCTCGACGTGAAGTCCGAGGAGACCTCCGAGGACCGGATCATCTCCGGCATGGTGGGCCGCGACCTCGACCACCGCTTCCCCGAACGCACCGCGTACGACGGCGAGTTGGACGCGGCTCCGGCCCTGGAGATCCGCGACTGGACCGTGCACCACCCGATCGACCAGCAGCGCAAGGTCGTCGACGACGTGTCGATCCATGTCCGGCGCGGGGAGATCGTCGGTATCGCGGGCCTGATGGGCGCGGGCCGCACCGAGCTCGCGATGAGCGTGTTCGGCCGCTCCTACGGGCGGCACGCGGGCGGCACGGTCCTCAAGGACGGCAAGGAGATCCGCACCAAGTCGGTCGCCGAGGCGGTCGACCACGGCATCGCCTATGTCACCGAGGACCGCAAGCACTACGGCCTCAACCTCATCGACACCATCAACCGCAACATCTCGCTGAGTGCCCTGAACAAGGTCGCCAAGCGCGGGGTGGTCGACGAGCACGAGGAGCGGAAGGTCGCCGAGGGCTTCCGCAAGTCCATGAACATCAAGGCGCCGACCGTCTTCGAGCCGGTGGGCAAGCTGTCCGGCGGCAACCAGCAGAAGGTCGTCCTCAGCAAGTGGATCTTCGCCGGTCCCGAGGTGCTGATCCTGGACGAACCCACCCGAGGCATCGACGTCGGTGCCAAGTACGAGATCTACACCGTCATCGACCAGCTGGCCGCGCAGGGCAAGGCGGTCGTCTTCATCTCGTCCGAGCTGCCCGAGCTGCTCGGCATGTGTGACCGCATCTACACGATGGCCGCCGGGCGGCTGACCGGCGAGTTCTCCCGTGCCGAGGCCTCGCAGGAATCGCTGATGCGCCAGATGACCAAGGACAAAGAGGTAACCCGATGAGCACGGATGTGACCGCCAAGACGCCGGCCCCGGCGCCGCCGGGCAAGAGCGGCTCCGCCTCCGGCGACAACCTGCTGCAGCTGATGCTGGACGGCCTGCGCCGCAACATGCGCCAGTACGGCATGCTGATCGCCCTCGGCCTGATCGTCGCGCTGTTCGCGGTGTGGACCGACGGTGACCTGCTGCTGCCGCGCAACGTCTCCAACCTGGTCCTTCAGAACAGCTACGTCCTGATCCTCGCGATCGGCATGATGCTGGTCATCATCGCGGGCCACATCGACCTGTCGGTCGGCTCGGTCACGGCGTTCGTGGGCGCGTTCGCGGCGGTACTGACGGTCCAGCACGACGTGTCCTGGCCGATAGCCGTGGTGCTGAGCCTGGCGGTCGGCGCGGGCGCGGGTGCGGCACAGGGCTTCCTCATCGCGTATCTCGGCATACCGTCGTTCATCGTCACCCTCGCGGGCATGCTGGTCTTCCGCGGCTTCACCGAGATCCTCCTTGAGGGCCAGACCCTCGGCCCGTTCCCCGGCGGCCTCCAGAAGATCGGCAACGGCTTCCTGCCGGAGACCGGCCCGGACACCAACTACCACAACATCACGCTGCTCCTGGGCCTCGCCCTGATCGTCTTCGTGGTCCTCCAGGAGGTCCGTGACCGGGGGCGCCAGCAGGAGTTCTCCCTCGACGTGCTGCCCAGGAACATCTTCCTGCTGAAGCTCGTCTCGATCGTCGCCGCGATCCTCGTCGTCACCATGCTGCTCGCCAGCTACAAGGGTGCCCCGATCGTCCTGCTCATCCTGGGCGCGCTGGTCGTCGGCTACGGCTACCTGATGCGCAACTCGATCTTCGGCCGGCACATCTACGCGATCGGCGGCAACCTGCCGGCCGCGAAGCTGTCCGGTGTGAAGGACAAGAAGGTCACCTTCCTCGTCTTCCTGAACATGGGCGCGCTCGCGGCCCTGGCGGGTCTGGCGATCGCCGCGCGACTGAACGCGGCGTCCCCGAAGGCGGGCCTCAACTACGAACTGGAGGCCATCGCCTCGGCGTTCATCGGTGGCGCGTCCATGAGCGGCGGTGTCGGCACCGTCCTCGGTGCGATCATCGGCGGTCTCGTCCTCGGTGTGCTGAACAACGGCATGAACCTCCTCAGCGTCGGCTCCGACTGGCAGCAGGTCATCAAGGGCCTCGCCCTGCTGGCCGCGGTCGGGTTCGACGTGTGGAACAAGCGCAAGTCCGGTTCGTAGCAGACCGGTTCGAACGGTTCGGGCCCCGTCGGACGACGGGGCCCTTTCCATGGGAGGAGACACCCGGTGCAGGAACTCTTCGGCAAGCTGGCCGACGGGACACGGATCCACCGCTGGTCGCTGGAGAACGGCGGCACCCGGATGAAGGTCCTGTCCTACGGCGGGATCGTGCAGTCCCTGGAGGTCCCCGACCGGCAGGGCCGGTACGCGAACGTCACCCTGGGCTTCACCCGCATCGAGGACTACGTCGACACCAGCCCGTACTTCGGGGCGCTGATCGGCCGGTACGGCAACCGCATCGGCAAGGGTGCCTTCACGCTGGACGGTTCGGCGTACCAACTCTCCGTGGACGACGGTGAGAACAGCCTGCACGGCGGCGAGGCCGGCTTCGACACGGTGGTGTGGGACGTCGAGCCGTTCGAGCGCGGCACCGACGTCGGCCTGCACCTGTCGTACACGTCCCCCGACGGCGAGATGGGCTACCCGGGCACACTGACGGCGAAGGTGACGTACACCCTCACCGCCGACGGCGACTGGCGCATCGACTACGAGGCCACCACCGACAGACCCACGATCGTCAACCTCACCCACCACGCCTACTGGAACCTCGCGGGCGAGGGCAGTGGCACGATCGGGGAGCACGAACTGAGCATCCCCGCAGCCCACTTCACACCGACCGACCCCGGCCTGATCCCGACCGGTGAACTGGTGCCGGTGGCGGGCACCCCCTTCGACTTCCGCGAGCCGAAGCCGATCGGCCGGGATCTGCGCACCGGGCATCCGCAGCTGCTCGCGGCCAAGGGGTACGACCACAACTGGGTGCTGGACAAGGGGATCACGGCGGAGCCGCAGGAGGTCGCGACTCTTCGCGACCCGTCCTCGGGCCGCACCCTGCGGATCGCCTCCACCGAGCCCGGCCTTCAGTTCTACTCGGGCAACTTCCTCGACGGCACGCTGGTCGGCCCGGCCGGCCGCACCTACCGTCAGGGCGACGCGCTGTGCCTGGAGACCCAGCACTATCCTGACTCCCCGAACCACGAGAACTTCCCGTCGACCGTGCTGCGACCTGGGCAGACCTACCGGTCGACGACCGTGCACTCCTTCCCCACGTGACCCTCCTTCACAGGTGGCACACAATTTCTTACCGATTTCTCAGCGGTTGAACAGTGCCACCCCAGCCCCCGTATGTATGAGCGGCCCGTGCTCCCCCGCGCGGGCCACCCAAAGACGACGGACCCGGCCGTCCCCAACGGGTCCGCCCCATACGGAGGTTCCATGGCCGAGAACGTCACCTCGCTGTTCCGCAGCACCGCGGCACACAGCCCGTCGATGGCGGCGTTGACGCGGGCGGCCGGCGACGGGGCAGGCCCGATCGACTTCTGTATTCCGGTGAACCCCTACTTTCCCACCCCGGGGATGTGGGACGAGATGTCCAGCCGCCTCCGCGACATCATCACGTACTACCCGTCCAGCGCCGACACCATCACCGCCGAGCTCTGCAACCTCCTCCAACTCCCGCCGCAGGCCGTGGCGATGGGCAACGGCTCCACCGAACTGATCACCTGGATCGACCACCTGCTGGTCCGTGAGTCCCTCGCCATCCCCGTCCCCACCTTCGGCCGCTGGACCGACCAGCCCATGGAGACCGGCAAGCGGGTCGACATGTTCCCGCTCCAGGAGTCCAGCGGCTTCGCCCTCGACCTCGCCCAGTACGCCGAGTTCATCCGGGCCAGGGGGACCCGGGCGGCCGTGATCTGCAACCCCAACAACCCCGACGGCGGCTTCCTCCACAAGCACGCGATCGTCCAGTTCATGGACGCGATGGCCGACCTCGACCTGGTCGTCATCGACGAGAGCTTCCTGGAGTTCGCCGACGCGGAGGCGGAGCCGAGCGTGGTCCAGGAGGCCATGCTGCGGCCCAACGTGATCGTGCTTCGCAGCCTCGGCAAGAACTTCGGACTGCACGGCATACGCTTCGGCTACATGGTCGCCAACCCGGCCCTCGCCGGCCGCGTCCGCTCCATGCTGCCGAAGTGGAACCTCAACGCCTTCGCCGAGTACGTGGTGTTCATGCTCAAGGAGCACGGCGCCGAGTACGCGCAGAGCCTCCAGCAGGTCTACCGGGACCGCCTCGACATGTCGAGCCAGCTCTCCGCGCTCCCCGGTCTGACCGTCTACCCCTCCCAGGGAAACTTCCTCTTCGTGCGCCTCCCCGTGGGCGCCGAAGGCACCGTGGTCCGGGACCGGCTGCTCTCCGAGCACCGGATCCTGGTCCGCGAGTGCGGCAACAAGATCGGCTCGTCCAGCCGCTTCCTGCGTCTCGTGGTGCGCCCCCAGACGGACGTCCGTCGCCTGGTGTCCGCAATGGAACAGGTGCTCTACGGGACCAGGAGGGGAGCCGCCGTGCCCGAGCTGGCTACCGGGACCAGCTACAGCTCGGG
>JABFXD010000848.1 GCA_013361925.1 Streptomyces sp.
TCCCGCTCGCGTCCCGCCACTGTCCGCGGCCGTTCTGCACGGTCAGCCCGTCCGGGAAGTCCGGGGTGACCTCCTTGTCGACGAAGCCCATGAACTGCCGGTCGGTGACGGCCGGGCCGCCGTCGGGGCGCTCGGTGCCGAAGAAGAGGGAGGTCTCGATGTAGGGCTCGCCGCGCTGCGGGGTGCCGTCGTCGAGCGTGGCGTACGCCGTGGGGGCGCCGACAGCCAGGAGAAGGCCGACAGCGGTGAGGGTGGCGCGGGTTCGGGTGAGGTGCACGTTCATGCAGGTATGCCTAGCGGTACGCGCACCTCCGCACCCGGACACCGCGCCGGGATTCACTCCTCCAGGTCGGGCAGGCGGGCCGGGGTCGGGCTGATGCGTTCGCCGTGCTGGTCGAAGACGAAAAGGTGGGCCAGGTCGACGAGGAGGGGGACGTGCATGCCGTGGCGGAGCTGGAGGTCGGGGGTGGTGCGGACGATCAGGTCGCCGGGGAGGCGGCCGTCCGGGGGCACCACGGGCGCGTCGGCCACCGGCTCGTCGAGGACCACCACCGGGCCGGCGCGCAGGGCGTCGGCGCGCTGCCGGAGACGGTCCAGGACGCCAGGGCCTCCCTCGCGGCGGCGGCGCCGGGCCGGGCGGGCCGCGGGGCGCGGGGCCTCCAGGTCGGGTACGACGGCCGGGCGGGAGCCGGTGTTGAAGTGGACGAGGTTCTCGTGGCCCTGGAACTCCACGTGCTCGACCAGACCGGTGAGCGGCATCTCGCCGGGGCGGGCGGCGGACGGCTTGGCGATGCGCACCGCCTCCGAGCGCAGGCCGACGATGACCTCACGGCCCTGCTGGACTCGGAGCAACTGGTGGTCCAGGGACAGGGGTTCGGGCAGCCGGAGGTACTGCTTGCCGAGGCTGATGGTCATCGCGCCGTCGAGCGGGGCGCGGACCAGGCCCTGGAGGAGGTTGATCCGCGGGGTGCCGATGAAGGCGGCGACGAAGACGTTGCGGGGCAGGGCGTAGACCTCGCGCGGGCTGCCGACCTGCTGGAGGACGCCGCCGCGCAGGACGGCGACGCGGTCGCCGAGTGACATGGCCTCGGCCTGGTCGTGGGTGACGTAGACCGTGGTGACGCCCAACTCGCGGGTGAGCGCGGATATTTCGGCGCGCAGATGGTTGCGGAGCTTGGCGTCGAGGTTGGACAGCGGCTCGTCCATCAGGAACGCGGAGGGGTGGCGGGCGATGGCCCGGCCCATGGCGACGCGCTGGCGTTCGCCGCCGGAGAGCTGGGCGGGGAAGCGGTCGAGGAGCTCCTCGATGCCGAGCATCCGGGCGGTGGCGTCCACGCGCGGGCGCGGGTCCGCGCCGGGGGCCTCGATGCGCAGCGGGAAGCCGATGTTGTCGCGGCTGGTCATGCTCGGGTACAGGGCGAAGTTCTGGAAGACCATCGCGATGTCCCGGCCCGACGGCGGGAGATCGTTGGCGTACTCGCCGTCGAGCTGCAGCTCGCCCTCGTCGATGTCCTCCAGGCCGGCGATCATCCTGAGGACGGTGGACTTGCCGCACCCGGAGGGACCGAGCAGCACGAGGAACTCACCGGGTGCGATGTCCAGCGTCAGCCGGTCCACCACCCGGGTGCCTCGCGTATAGCTCTTGCTCACGTCGTGCAGAGAGATGGCGCGTGTCATGGCAGGTGCCCCCGGGGGCTGACTGAGCGCTGTTGCTCCGTGGCCGAATGCCCCGGGCGAGTCGCACGGGGCCTATGGGTCACGGAAGTTAACGGAATGTGCGCGGCAGGGGGAAGGGAATGGGCAGGATCGGACGCCATGGTCCAGCAAGTGAGAAACCGGACGGCCATATTCAGCCCCGGGTGGCCGGACCGGAGGGGGTGGCCTCAGCGCCGGGGCGTCGCCGCCGGTGCCGCCCGGGTTGCCGACAGGTGGGCGAAGACGACGAGGTTGCCCGAGTAGCCGGTTCTGCGGTCGTAGTTGCCGCCGCAGGTGATGAGACGCAGTTCGGGGCGGCCTCGGGAGCCGTAGACCTCCCGGTCGGGGAAGTGCGCCTTCTCGAACTCCCGCACGGCGTCGACGGTGTAGACGGCGGTCCGTCCGTCCGCTCGCCGTACCTCGATCAGCCGGCCGGGTTTCAGCTCGGACAGGCCCGCGAAGACCGCACCGCCGGTGTCGGTGTCCAGGTGGCCCACGGCCACGGCGGTCCCCTGCGCGCCGGGGGCCGGGCCGTCCTTGTACCAGCCCGCGAGGTTCGGATCGTCACCCGGCGGCGCCTCCAGACGCCGGTGCCGGTCCAGGCGCAGGTCCGTGACGGGGGCGTCGACGTCCAGATAGGGGATGAGGATGCGGGTGGCCCGGGAGGGCGGCAGGGGGCGAAGGGCCGGAGGGCGGCCGGGCCGTACACCGCTCGCGGTCGGGGCCGGACGGCCGGGCCGTACGCCGCTGCCGGTCGTGGACGGCTGGGGTGGCCGGGCCTTGTCCCCGCCCGCGGCGGGGGTCGGGCTCCGGACGCCGGCCGGGGTGGACGGCGGGATGTGCAGGCCGGTACCCCTCGCGGGGCGCTCCTGCTGTCCGACTCCCGCCTGCCCCGTACCTCCCTCCGCACGGGCGGCCGGGGCCCCGGCGGTGCCCGGCGCGGCGGCGTCCACCGCCGTGCCGGGCACCGCTGCTCCACCGGGATCCGCGTCGTGCGTCCAGAGCACACCGGCCAGCACGAGACCGACGGCCGCCACGACCGTCCTCGCCAGCCGGTAGCCGCGCGTCCGGCGCCGGGGCCCGCGCCTTCGGCTAGGACGCGCCATGCGGG
>JABFXD010000644.1 GCA_013361925.1 Streptomyces sp.
CCGCCGCGCCCACGCCCCCGCCCACTTCGGCGTCGGTCTGCGCGACACGGTCTGCCCGCCGAGCGGCGCGTACGCCGCCTTCAACCGATACGCCGAACTGTCCGGCAGCGGCCCGCGCACGGAGCTCCACGCCTACCCGTACAACGGCCACGAGGGGGGCGACGCGGTCCACGTCCGCCGCCAACTCGACTGGCTGGCCGCGCTGTTCAGCGAGTCGCCAGCGTGAACACATGCAGGCCCGGATCGCGAGGCAGCCGCACACCCACGACGCGCTTCCCCTCCGGCGCCCTGAACGGCCCGGTAGCGAACACGTACGTGGCGACCGAATCCCGGCCCCCGCCCACGACGTTGCGGTGCGCGGCCCTCGCGGCGACCTCATTGCCGTACTGGACACCGCCACCCCCGCCCGGGCGTCCAGCACGGCCACGAGCGGAGGCGACACGGTCCACCTGCGCCGCCAACTCGACTGGCTGGCCGCGCTGTTCAGCGAGTCGCCAGCGTGAACACATGCAGGCCCGGATCGCGAGGCAGCCGCACACCCACGACGCGCTTCCCCTCCGGCGCCCTGAACGGCCCGGTGGCGAACACGTACGTGGCGACCGGATCCCGGCCCCCGCCCACGACGTTGCGGTACGCGGCCCTCGCGACGACCTCATTGCCGTACTGGACACCGCCACCGCCCCCGCCGAGCGTCCAGTCGGTGAAGGAGAGGTCCACTGTGCCGGTGCTGCCGTCCGTGTAGGTGACGGTCGCGCGGCCCTGTCGACCGCCGTTGACCGCACTGCCGACGAAGGCCAACTGGCGCACAGGAGCGTCGAGTTCCACCGCCTGCCCGGCCGCGGAGGCGTTGTCCGGCCGCCCCTCCGGCGAGGCCGGCCAGCTGAAGCCGAGCCCGCCCCGCACCTCCCCCTCCCCGCCCGGGCTCAGGCCCGCCGCGGCGAGGGCCTGCCGCGAGTAGCTCCAGCCGCCCTGGTCGAAGTCGGCCTCGTCATGCTCGCCGGCGTCGTCCGAGACCCCGATGGAGTCGTAGGCGGCGAGAAGGCTGCCGGGCGCGGCGACGGTGAGGAACACGGGCTGCTCGTACGAGTCCACGCTGACCTTCACGTCGTAGAAGCCCTGCTCGGCGTCCTTCGCGGCCCTCAGGGTGATCTCACCGGACCCGTCAACGACGCTGCCCGCAGCGGGAGTTGCCGAGACGCTGTCCGGGGTCTCGACACGGAAGCGGACCTCAGGGCCCGCCCCGCCGCTCAGCGCGAGGGCACGGATGCCGACCTTCACGCTGCCCCCCGGGGCGAGTGTCGCGGCGGTGGGGCCGATGCCGACCTGGTACGGCTGCTCACCGGCCCGGAAGGACGGCGGGGCGGCGTCGGCTGCGGCGCCCCACGCGGGGTCGGGCGTGCCAGAGAGCGCGTAGGTGAGGTGGCCGCCGTCCCGCACGAAGGAGGCGGGCAGCCAGGGCCGGTCACTCACCCGTCCGTCGACCCGCAGGGAGCGGATGTACGGCGTGTCCGCGGCGGCCCCCTCCGCGCTGATGGAGATGTCGTTGCCGTCCGGTCGGCTGATCTCGACGCGCGGGAACAGCGGTGAGGCGAGGACGAGTTCGGCCCGGGAGGGAACCTGCGGATACATGCCGAGCGCGGCGAAGACATACCAGGAGGACATCGCACCGAGGTCGTCGTTGCCCGGGATGCCACCCGGCCGGGTCGACCACAGCTGCCGCATGGCGGCACGGACGGTCTGCTGCGTCTTGTAGGGGGCACCCGCGTAGTCGTACAGATAGGGCACGTTGATCGACGGCTCGTTGTCCAGCTCGGACTTCTCGCCGCCGCTCCCGGTGAAGGCCCAACTCCCGTCATCCTTGTGGAAGAAGGAGTCGAGCCGGTCGAGCGCCTTGTCCTTCCCGCCCATCGCGGCGAAGAGCCCGGCCGGATTGTGCGGGACCATCCAGGTGTACTGCGCCGCCGTCCCCTCCACGAAGCCGTTGCCCGTGGCCGGGGTGAACCCGGTGACCCAACTCCCGTCGGCCTTGCGGTTGGCGATGTGTCCGCCGGTCGGGTCGGCGGCGATGTTGAAGTTGTTCTGCCACCACTGCGCGCGCCGGCCGAAGTCGGCGGCGATGCCGTCCTTCCCGGCAGCCGAGGCCAGCCGTGAGAGAGCGAAGTCGGCGCCGGACATCTCCAGCGTCTCGGCGGCACCGCCCCAGGCGTTGGAGACGGACGGCATGTAGTGATGCTTCAAGTACAGGTCGAGGGACGGCCGTTGACCAGCGGAAAGGACAGGACGCCCGGCGGCGGACAGATCCTTCGCGGTCGGTACGGTCGCCGCGCGCACGAGCGAGTCCAGCGCCCCGGGCAGATCGAAGTCCGTGCCGCCGAAGGCGTGGATGCCGGCCAGGGCGACGGCGGAGGGGTCGCCGTTCATGACGTGCGTCCCACTCGCGCCGTGCAGCCAGCGGTCCCAGATCCCGCCGTTCTGCTGGGCGAGTTCGTACAGCGACTGGGCGATGTCCGAGCCGGTGCGCGGCTGGAGGAGCGTGAGCAGCTGGACCTGGTCGCGGTAGACGTCCCAGCCGGAGAAGGTGCCGTACTGGGCCCGCCGACCGGTCCTGTGCACCTCGCCGTCCGGGCCGCGATACCTGCCGTCGGCGTCGCTGATGACGTTCGGGTGGAGGAGGGAGTGGTACAACGCCGTGTAGAAGGTGGTGCGTTCGGCGTCCGTGCCGCCGCCCACCCGGATGGCGGCGAGGTCGTCGTGCCAGGCACCGCGCGCCGCCTCCCGCACCTGGTCGAAGGTGCGGTACGACGGGTTCTCCACCGCCAGGTTCGCCTCGGCGCCGGCCCGGCTGACGTACGAGATGCCCACCTTGACGTTCACCGGCCCGGCCCCCGGCGCGAACTCGACGTATCCCCCCGCCCCCTTGCCCAGGACGGGCCACCCCCTGTCGGCGAAGCCCCCGGTGCCGCCGCTCGCCCGCAGGGACCCGGGGTCGAGCCGGTCGTCCCGCCAGGTGCCGACAGCCCTGAAGGCGCGGTCGAAGTGAGCCGTGAAGTGGAGCGTGTAGTAGGCGCGTCGGGCTTCGGGATCGAGGTGCCCGCAGAAATTGCCGGAGGTGACGGAGCCGGAGACCGTACGGGTGCCGGGGTCGATCTCGACCGTCGAATCGGTGGAGCCGACCTCGGAGTTGGCGGTACGGATCAGCAACGAGGCGGGTCGGTCGGCCGGGTAGGTGAAGCGGGCCGCGCCGGTGCGGGCGGTGGCCGTGAGGTCGGCGGTGACGCCGGAGGCGAGGGCGACCTTGTAGTGGCCGGGCTCGGCGGTCTCGTCGGCGTGCCGGAAGCCGGCGGCGTACACCGTGTCCCCGGTGTCGCTCGCGGGCGAGGAGGTGACCTGCCCGGCGTACGGGAAGAACGGGATGTCGCCGCTGCCGCCCGCGCACCCCGTCCCTGACATGTGGGTGAGGCTGAAGCCCCGGATGCGGGGGGCGTCGTAGTGGTAGCCGCCGGGGGCCGCCGCGCGGGTGGCGTCACCCCGGGTGTTCTCGGGGCTCCAGGAGAGCATGCCGAACGGGGTGACCGCGCCGGGAAAGACATTGCCGCCGTTCCTGGTGCCGATCAGGGGGTCCACGTAGGGGGTGGGGTCATCGACGAGATCGGGGGGTGCGAGGGGTGCGGCGGGCGCGGGGGCGACACCGGCGAACGCCAGGGCCAGAGCGGCGGCGAGCATCAGGGACTTCACACGCGCCAGCCGTACCACGGGGTGCCCCGGACGCCTGTCCGACGGCGCCGAGGAGCCACTCGGACGGGTCAAGCCAACTCGGTTGACGTCGCGGTTCGTTGACGAGGTAGGGTGAGGTTCAGACCACCCGACAACGTTGTCGACCGACACGTCGTCGCCGTCTTCAGCCACTCCACACCCGGGCAGGGACTCCCCCTCACCTGCCCGGCTCGCGGACCCGGTGGGGGTGTCCACCGGGTCCGCACCAGAGCACTCGCCGGACCTCAACCCTGCTCGGCGACGACCTCCGCGACCACCCGCTCCGCCCGCTCCACGGGCACACCGACGGCGATCAGGCTCGCGACCGCCGCCTGCCGCGCGTCCCCCTGCCAGGAGCCGGTGTTGACGCTCTCCAGGAGGCCGAGGGTGTACGCCTCCATGGCGGCGTTGAGCACGAGGGCGGGGAGGCGGTCGTGGAAGACCCCCGCTTGCTGGCCGCGCTCCAGGATCGCCAGGGCCGCCGCACGGGCCGGCGCCAACGCCTCCGCCACCCGCTCCTGTCCCAGGTCCTGCGTCGCCAGCGACAGCAGCAGCCGGTAACGATCGCCCTCGGGCCACACCGCGAGCACGAACCCGGCGAAGGCCCGCTCCGGGCTCTCCGTCGCGTCCGGCCACCGCTCGGACACGGCCCGCAGAGCCGCCGATGCCTCCGCCGCGAGGGCCTCCAGGAGCGCTGCCCGCCCCGGGAAATGCCCGTGCACCGTACGTCGGACGACCCCGGCCGCCTGCGCGATCTCCTCCAGGGTGGCGTCCGGGTTCTGCCCCAGGAGCTCACGCGCGGCGGCCAGGATCTTCGCCCGGTTGGACCGCGCGTTGCGGCGGATCGGCTCACGGGGCTCGGACTTGGACATGGCGGCGACCTCGACTGGCAGAACGGGGCAGGGACGTACGGCCATCCTCACACGGCCGCATACGGGGCTACTGGAACAGGGGGCTCGGCGTCACCACCGGTCGGGCACGGTGGCGTCGGCGGGCGGTGCGTTCCTGAGGACTGGTGCGATCGTGGGGCGCGGGCCTGTCGGACGTCGCCGGGTGTGCGTCGTCTGTGCGGGTCGTCTGTGCCAGGCCGTGCCCCACGTGGCGGCAGCCGCACATCGATACACCCCCGCGCCCCACGTGGCGGCAGCCGCACATCGATACACCCCCGCGCCCTCAGGCGTCGCAGCTCTCACATCACTCGCATTCCGTGCCGCCCTTCCTCGTCGGGTGGCGTCACCGCCGGTCGGCGGGCAACGGCGGGTCGGCGCGGCCGGCTCCGGTCCTTCACACAGGTGCGCCACGCCGGCACGTCACACCGACCCGCCCTGCGATGCTTCGCGCCCGCGTGACAGTGACTGTCTCGGGTCCGGGAGCGGCTCCTCGCGGCCTCCTGCCAGTCGACGCCGCCACCACAGGTCGGCCTGCCACTGGCGCTCGGCGGCGAAGGGGTCGGGGAGGGTGCGGCGCAGGTATGTGGCGTCCAAGTCGGCGATCAGGCGGGCGAGTTCGGCGCGGGGGCGGGGCGGCAGCCGGGTCAAGGTCTCGTCCAGTACGTCGCGGGCGTGCCGGACGTCGTCGAAGGAGCAGCCACGGCACGAGCACTCCGAATCCTGCGGATAGCGGGGGCGTCGGCCCTCGGGGCGCAGGAACTGCCGATAGCGCCGCAGGGCCCGGTCGGTGGCGCCGGAGTAGACGTAGTAGTCGCCCGGGAGCCCTTCAACGCGGGCTATGGCCAGGCTGGTTCGGGCGGAGAGGCCGTGGATACGGGCCGGGGGGAGGTCCCATCGCAGCCCGCGAGGGGGTCGAGCGGCGCGCAGCGCGCCGGGGCGCCTACGCGGCATCGCCCTTTCGGGACGCGGAGAGGGAGGTGATGCGGGTCATGAACGTCATACACGCCATCATGTCATCGCCGACGAGCCCGGTGAGCGGCGTTTCGCCGTCCACCGGGCCCGCCCGCCCGTCAGCCGGGGTCAGCCGACCCGGCAGGGCAACGTGGTCGCCGTATCACCGCCGGAGCCGGTCACGACGTACCCGAACGTCGCGCTCTGCCCTGGGCTCAAGGACCCGTTCCAGTCGGCGTTGTGGACCATGACGTCCTGGCCGGTGTAGGTCGCGTTGCCGTTCCATAGGCTGTCGACCTTCTGGCCGCTCGGGAGGGTCCAGTCGACCATCCAGCCGAGCATCGGGACGTCGCCGGAGTTGGTGACGGTCACCTCGGACTGGTAACCGCCGGACCAACTGCCGGTCGTCTTGCGGGTGGCGCTGCACGTGCCGGGGACCGGGTCGGTCGGGTTGCCCGGCTCGTGGATGCCCGTCACCTCGCCGTTGCCGCCGTCGAAGACGACGTCGGAGCAGGAGTAGAAGGTCTCCGCGCTGTCCGAGCGCTGCCAGACCATGTAAATGATGTGGCGGCCCGACTTGTTCGCCGGAAGCTGCCCGGTCCAGGAGTAGTTGGCCTCGACCGTGCCCGGGCTGCCGTTGAGCGGCGGGTGGTCGACGGAGAGGAAGGGCTGGTCCTCCATGTCGTTCCAGGTGAGGGTCTTGGTCGGGTCGAAGCCGTCCTTGGTGACGTAGACGTAGAACCAACCCGGGTGCGCGGCCCAGGCGTTGTAGGAGAAGTCGACGGTCTTGCCCGAGGTGAGGTGGGTCAACGGCCAGTCGCTGCGGGCGGCGTTGAAGCCGGTGAAGTTGGTGTTGCCGCCGCTGCACAGCTCGCCGTCCGGGACGAAGCCGCGGGTGCGGCCCGCGCCGTCCGAGCGGAGCACCGAGAACCAGTTGTAGAACGGGGTGGTGCCGCTGACCGCCTGCGCGTTCTTGCAGGCCGGGTTGACCGGCTTGATCTCACCGGTGTCGGTCAGACCGTCCTGCCAGCACAGGAAGGTGCGGCTGGCGGGCTTCATCGGGGTGCCGTGGGCCTCCGCCGGTCCGCCGGTCGTCATGACCAGGGCGACGGCGGGGACGGTGGCGAGCAGGGAGACCAGGACGAGGAAGAGGGCTCTGGCGCGGGTGGGGAGCGCTAATCGGCGACCTGGGGACGCCGCTGATTTTGTCAGGATCATGACAGTCCAGTCCGTTCCTTGAGGTACGGGCCGTGCGGATGCGTGTGCGGATGAGCGGGGTGGGTGCTTCCTTTCGGGCAGGTTCCGGTCCACCCGCATGGGAGCGCTCCCACCCCGCCTGTGGCGGAAGGTAGCGCGAACGGGGGCGGGTGTAAACGGTTGGCGCGCGAGGGTTCTGCTATCACGCGGCGTATCGGTGTCCACAGTGGTGTCCAGGGGAGCAGTGGCGACCAGGCCCGGACCGCCATCGCGTACATGGTTGTGCCACAGCCTGGTCCGGCCGCGTCCCACGATCCGGCCGTCCAGGATGTCCCGGCCGAAGGACAGCTCCAAGCCCGTGACCTGGTCGTAGGTCCAGCCCGGTGTGTCCCGGTGGAGAGGGTCGCCCTCGTCGTGGAGGTCGTCTCCCCCTGCTCCCGCCAGGACGACTCACGTACGTCCCCGCGCCGTCGCACCCGGTGCACCACGCCAAGCTCATCACCGAGCTGCCGTTCCCGATCGAGATCGACCTCGACGCGCTCCTCGACTTCTGAGGCTGGTGTGCGCCCCGCTCACACGGGATACGCCCCCTGAAAGGCGAGCCGCTCCTCCGCCCCCTCCCCCACGTCCGTCAGCAGGTCGTCGAGGTCGAGGAACTCCTCCCACGCCGTCCGTCCGCTCGCCTCGGCCAGCGCGCCGACCACCAGGTCCTCCAGCTCCGTTACCCGCTTGTTCTTCCACGCCTTGTCGGCGAGGCTGACCAGCAGATCCTCGACGGTCACGTCCGGGGCGGTCCAGCTCGCGTGGGTGGCGGCGAAGCGGGCCAGGTGCGGGGCGACGCCGTGGGCCAGCAGCAGCTCCCGACCCGCTTCCTCGTGCGCCGAACCGGGGCCGGACAACTCGGCGGTGTGCACGGCCTTGCCGATGTCGTGCGTGGCCGCGCCGAACAGCACGGCCTCACGATCCAGCGGGAGTTGAGGATGCCGTCGCGCCAGCCACTCCACCAGCCCGTACGCCACCTCGTGCACCGCCCTCAGATGCGCGGCCAGCCGGGGCGGCGCGTCGAGTGCGCGCAGCAGCTCCGCCGCCCGGTGAGGCAGCGGGCGCAAGGGTGGGTCTCCGGGGTCGTGCAGGGCGCGGTGGAGGAGGTCGGGGGAGGTCACGCGGAAAGGGTACGGTGCGGGACCGCGAACTGCGGTTCGGCGGCGACCTGTTGAGCCGGATACCAGGAGGCCGAGGCGGCTGGTCTCCATCGCCGCCCCAACCCGCCCAGCCAGCCCACCCACACACACACCCTCAAACCACCTGCCCCGCCCGCGCCCCCTCCCCCCGGAGCACCGCCGGTGCCGGCTCCTCCTCCGCCAGCGGCAGCCGTACCGTGAACTCCGTGCGTCCCGGCGCGCTCTCGACGTCGATGCGGCCGCCATGCGCTGCCGTGATCGCCGCGGCGATGGCGAGGCCGAGGCCGGAGCCTCCTGACCTGGGGTTCGCGCGGGTGCGGGAGGCGTCGGCGCGGGTGAAGCGTTCGAAGACCGTCGGGAGGAGGGCGGCTGGGATGCCGGGGCCGTTGTCGTGGATGCGGACGAGGCAGTGGGCGGCCCCCGTTTCCACGACCGCGACGACCCTCGTGCCCTGGGGCGTGTGCACGCGTGCGTTGGCCAGCAGGTTGGCCACCACCTGGTGCAGGCGGGCCTCGTCGCCGATGACCAACGGGGCCGTGTCGAGGCGGAGTTCGAGCTGCCAGTCATGGCTGTCCCCGGCGGCCCGCGCGTCCCAGACCGCCTCGGCCACCAGCGCGGCGACATCGACCTCGGCGGAGTGCAGCGGGCGGCCCTCGTCAAGGCGGGCCAGCAGGAGCAGGTCCTCGACGAGGCCGGTCATGCGCGCCGACTCGGCGGAGACGCGGCGCCAGGCCGTGCCCGGTTCGATGCGGTCGGTGCCGCGGTTCATGAGTTCCGCGTAGCCCGCGATCGAGGCGAGGGGGGTGCGCAGCTCGTGGCTGGCGTCGGAGAGGAAGCGGCGCATCCGTTCCTCCGTGCGCTGGCGTTCCGTGAGGGACGACTCCACGTGGTCGATCATCCGGTTCAGCGCGGCGCCGACCTGGCCCGCCTCGCTGTCCGGGTCGGTGTCGCGCTCGGGGACTCGGGTCAGCCCGCCGACCTCGCCGCTGCCGAGCGGGGCGCGGGAGACCTCGACGGCGGTGCCGGCGACCCGGCCGAGGGGCCGCAGCTGACGTCGGATGACGACCGCGCACACACAGCCGGCGGCGGTGAGCCCGACACCCGCGATGGCCACCTCCGCGACGAGCAGGCCGCGGATCATCCGCTGCACGTCGTCCATCGGGATGCCGGCGAGGACCCGTACGCCGTCCTTGTCGACCGCGGTGATCCGGTACGTGCCGAGCCCGGGGAGGGTCCGGGTGTGCATCGAACCGTCGGCCTCGATGCCCGCGAGGGCGGCGCGCTGGTCGGCGGTGAGCTGCTGGGTCGTGAACTCACGAGCCACGACCGCGGCGCTGAGGATGTCGCCGTCGTCGTCGAGCCGGGCGGCGACCATGCCGGTCGGGTGGCCCTGTTCGTGCAGGAAGCCGAGATCGTCGGCGAGTTGGGGTTGTAGCGCGGCGCCGCCCAGGCAGCGCGCGACGGAGTTCTCGACGCGGTCGTCCAAGTTGCCGTACAGATAGGCGCGTTGGACGAACACGGTGGTCAGTGCCATGGCCGCGCAGACGGCGACCAGGGCGAGGGAGATGAACAGGAGCAGGCGCGAGCGCATCGAGCGCAGTCGCCGTCGGGCGGTCATCTGCCGTCCTCCGCCGGCCTGATGGTGTAGCCGAGACCGCGCACGGTGTGGATCATCGGCGCCCGGCCGCGGTCGATCTTGCGGCGGAGGCTGGAGATGTAGACCTCGACGAGGTTGCCGCCGCCGTCGAAGGAGGTGCTCCAGACGTGGTCGATGATCTGTGCCTTGCTCAGTACCTGGCGCGGGTGGTCCATCATCAGGCTGAGCAGGTCGAACTCCTTGGCGGTGAGCTGGATGAGATGGCCCGCGCGGTGCACCTCGCGGGTCTCCTCGGTCAGGACCAGGTCGCCGAGGACGCGTACGGGTTCGTCGGGCCGCGCGTGTTCGGCGCCCGCCCGGCGCAGCAGCCCGCGCAGCCGCAGCACGACCTCCTCCAGGGAGAAGGGCTTGGTGACGTAGTCGTCGGCGCCGGCACCGAGTCCGTCGAGCCGGTGCTCCAGGGCGTCGCGCGCGGTGAGCATGAGGACGGGCAGCTTCGGGTTCTCGTACCGCAGGCGGCGCAGCACCTGGAGGCCGTCGAGGTCGGGCAGCATCCCGTCGAGGACGACGGCGTGCGGGGCGCAGCCGCGGGCGACCCTCAGCGCGCTCTGGCCGTCCAGCGCCGGGTAGGCCCGCCAGCCCGCCTCCTCGACGGCCACGGAGAGCACGTCGGTGAGCGCGGGCTCGTCGTCGACGATGAGCACGCGGACGCGGCCGTTTCGGTACCGAGCGCTGCCAGTCATGTCCCGATCGTGTCCCGGTCCGCTGAGGGAATCCTGTGTTCCACCTGAGGATGGGTGATGACCTGGTGTTTTCAGGAGCGGGTACGGCGAAGGGCCGTGCCCCCGTCACCGGGAACACGGCCCTCACAAGCCCCTGGGGACTAGCCGCGGATCAGGCTGCGCAGCACGTACTGCATGATGCCGCCGTTGCGGTAGTAGTCGGCCTCACCGGGGGTGTCGATGCGGACGACCGCGTCGAACTCGACGCCCGTGTCGGTGGTGACCTTGACCGTGCTCGGGGTGGTGCCGTTGTTCAGCTCGGTCACGCCGGTGATGGAGAAGGTCTCCTCGCCGGTCAGGCCGAGCGTGTCGGCGGACTGGCCGGCCGGGAACTGGAGCGGCAGGACGCCCATGCCGATGAGGTTCGAGCGGTGGATGCGCTCGTACGACTCGGTGATGACGGCCTTGACGCCGAGGAGCGCGGTGCCCTTGGCGGCCCAGTCGCGGGACGAGCCGGAGCCGTACTCCTTGCCGCCCAGGATGACCAGCGGGGTGCCGGCGGCCTGGTAGTTCTGCGAGGCGTCGTAGATGAACGACACCGGCGCGTCGGCCTGGGTGAAGTCGCGGGTGTAGCCGCCCTCGGTGCCCGGCGCGATCTGGTTGCGCAGGCGGATGTTGGCGAACGTACCGCGGATCATGACCTCGTGGTTGCCTCGGCGGGAGCCGTAGGAGTTGAAGTCACGACGCTCCACACCGTGCTCGGTGAGGTACTTGCCGGCCGGGGTGTCGGCCTTGATGGCACCGGCGGGCGAGATGTGGTCGGTGGTGACCGAGTCGCCGAGCTTGGCCAGGACGCGGGCGCCCGTGATGTCGGAGACCGGGGTGGTCTCCATCTTCATGCCGTCGAAGTACGGGGGCTTCCTGACGTACGTCGACTCGGCGTCCCACTCGAAGGTGTCGCCGGTCGGGATCGACAGGGCCTGCCACTGGGCGTCGCCCGCGAAGACGTCCTGGTAGGACTTGGAGAACATGTCCTCGCCGATGGCGTTGGCGACGACGTCGTTGACCTCGGCCTCGGAGGGCCAGATGTCGGCCAGGTAGACCGGCTTGCCGTCCTGGTCGACGCCGAGGGCGTCCTTGGTGATGTCCACCTTCATGGAGCCCGCGAGGGCGTACGCGACGACCAGCGGCGGGGAGGCCAGGTAGTTCATCTTGACGTCGGGGTTGATCCGGCCCTCGAAGTTCCGGTTGCCGGAGAGGACCGAGGTGACCGCGAGGTCGTGGTCGTTGACGGCCTTGGAGACCTCCTCCGGCAGCGGGCCGGAGTTGCCGATGCAGGTGGTGCAGCCGTAGCCGACGAGGTTGAAGCCGACCTTGTCGAGGTACGGCGTCAGACCGGCCTTGTCGAAGTAGTCGGTGACGACCTTCGAGCCCGGGGCGAGGGTGGTCTTGACCCAGGGCTTGCGGGTCAGGCCCTTCTCCACGGCCTTCTTCGCGACGAGCGCGGCGGCGACC
>JABFXD010000135.1 GCA_013361925.1 Streptomyces sp.
CCGGTTTCGCAGTTGAACCGGGCATGAAGAAGCGCACCATGGCTGCCATCGCCTCCCTGGCCACCGGTTTCGTCGTCGCCGCGATCACCCCGTCCCACGCCGTCGGCGACAATCTCACCGACCTCGACGTCGACAAGACCCTCAGCACCCTCGACCACACCATCGCCAGCGACAGCCTGGCCGTCGACAAGAACGCCCTCGGCCAGAACGACTGACGAGAGCGGGACCACGGTGCCGGCGCCCCTCGCCGCAGGGGGCGCCGGCACCGTCGTACGTGGGCCCTCAACTGGGGCTGGTTTCCGTGGCAGGGTGGAGCGGGCAAGCCTCAGGGGGCCAACAGAAGAGGGGGAACCGTGACCGTCGTTTGGATCAACGGCGCGTTCGGTGCGGGGAAGACCACCGCCGCACGGGAACTGATCGAACTGCTCCCGAACAGCACACTCTTCGACCCCGAGGTGATCGGCGGAGCGCTCGCGCACCTGCTCCCGCCCAAACACCTCGCCGAGGTCGGCGACCACCAGGACCTGCCGATCTGGCGCCGCCTCGTGATCGACACGGCGGCAGCCATGCTCGCCGAGCTCGGCGGGACCCTCGTGGTCCCCATGACCCTGCTGCGCCAGGAGTACCGCGACGAGATCTTCGGCGGCCTCGCGGCCCGCCGCATCAGCGTCCAGCACCTCCTCCTCGCCCCGGCGGAAACGATCCTGCGCGAGCGAATAGCCGGGCGGGACCTCCCGCCCGACCTCCCGGACGGCGAGATACGGGTACGGCAGTGGTCGTACGACCACATCGAGCCGTACCGCACCGCCCTCGCCTCCTGGCTCACCGCCGACGCCCATCTCGTCGACACCAGCGCCCTCACCCCGTACGAGACGGCTGTCCGGATCGCCGAGGCGGTCGGGTCCGGCACCGTGCCCGTCTGCGACATCGTGCAGACCCCCGAGCCGACCGCCGAGACGGTCGCCGCCGGCGTTCTCCTCTTCGACGAGCGGGACCGGGTGCTGCTCGTCGACCCCACCTACAAGGCCGGCTGGGAGTTTCCCGGTGGTGTCGTCGAGCCCGGCGAGGCTCCCGCGCGCGCGGGCATGCGCGAGGTCGCCGAGGAGACCGGGATCGAGCTGGACGACGTACCACGTCTGCTGGTCGTCGACTGGGAACAGCCCGCGCCACCCGGATACGGCGGTCTGCGCCTCCTCTTCGACGGCGGCCGGCTCGACTCGGCCGAGGCCGGACGGCTGCTGCTGCCGGGGCCCGAACTGCGCGCATGGCGCTTCGCCGACGAGGAGGAGGCCGCCGACCTGCTGCCTCCCGTCCGCTACGAGCGGCTGCGCTGGGCGCTGCGGGCGCGGGAACGCGGGGCGGCGCTGTACCTGGAGGCCGGGATTCCGGTGGGTTAGGCGCTCGCCAGTCTCAGTTCGTCCGTCGGATACGGCGTCGTCCTGCTCTCCCGCTGGAACCGGCGGTCGAAGTCGCCCATGAGCGAGGCCACGCGCGCGTGGCGGACGAGGATGCTCGCGGCGGCCCGGGGGATGCCCCTGGGCCGCATGCCCTCCGCGCACGCCTCGATGAACGACCGCCGGTCGTCGGGACCGTAGCCGTGCAGGGCGACGGTGAGCCAGTTCACCAGGTAGCTCGCCGTGTAGGCGCGGTCGTAATGGCGGTGCCTCGCGAAGAAGTCCCGCTCGTGTGGGTCCAGTTGGAAGCGGGCGGAGAGGGAGAGGCCGTAGTCGGCGAGGTAGAGCTGCCGGCCGTCGGTGAGGATGTTCTTGAAGTGGGCGTCGAAATGCAGGAGTTCGCGCGCGTGGAGGAAGTCGGTGACGGACCGCAGGCCCCGCTCCACCAGGGAGCAGGCGCGGTCGGCGTGGCTGGTGCGCAACTGCACGTCCAACCAGTCGTGCAGGGTGTACGGCACGTACTCCAGGAAGAGCGCCAGGCTCGCGGACGCCGTCCGCAGCCCCTCGACGCGCTCGCGCACACCCGGACCCCAGTACGCCACCGTCCGCTCCACGTCGGCCAGTTCGGCCGGTAGCGGCTGGGGCGAGTCGGGCAGCACCCGCCAGTGGTGCAGCAGCGGAAAGCCCGTGTACCGGCCGGACAGCACCCAGTCGGTCGTCATCGTGTGGACCGCGAGCTCACGCCACGCCCCGAAGCCCGGCCCGCCGACCGTTCCGATGCCGTAGTGGCAGTAGGTCGGCACGCCGAAGACGTTCGCCGTGGACCGCACATGGTTCGGGTGCCGCTCGATGTCGGTGAGCGGCACCCGTTTCACGAACACCGGCCGCCCGGCGGCCTCGACGAGCGTGGCCCGGCCGCCGATTCCGGTGCCCAGTGCCCGCCCCGACGCCACGAGCCCGGCGAGGTCGTGGTCGTCGAGACGAGCCAGGGATATACCGATGTCGGAATGTGCGGTCAGGCGGTTCACATCGCCGCGTAGTTGCGCAGGAACAGGGCCTCGGCCACCGACAGGCGCTCCAACTCCTCAGGGGAGACGCTCTCGTTGACCGCGTGGATCTGCGCCTCGGGCTCGCTCAGGCCGATCAGCAGGATCTCCGCGCCCGGGTAGAGGGCGGCGAGGGTGTTGCAGAGCGGGATGGAGCCGCCCTGACCCGCGTACTGCATCTCCTGACCCGGGTACGCCACCGACATCGCCTCGGCCATCGCCGTGTACGCCGGGCTCGTCGGGTCGGCGCTGAAGGGCTGGCCCTGGCCGACCTGCTCGGTGCGCACCCGCGCCCCCCACGGCGTACGCGTCTCCAGGTGGGCCTGGAGCAGCTTCGTCGCCTCGGCGGCGTCCGTACCCGG
>JABFXD010001067.1 GCA_013361925.1 Streptomyces sp.
CAGGTCCATCGCGAAGTGGTTGCGGGTCCCGGCGGCCAGGACCATGAACGGTACGCCGTGCGCCGCGGCCACCTCCGCGACCAGCGCCTGCGTCCCGTCGCCGCCGGCCACACCGAGCAGATCCGCCCCTTCGGCGAGGGCTTGCCGGGCCAGCGCGGCGGGCCCCGCGCCCCCGGGCCCAGCGGCATCACCATCGCCCTCGGCCCCCGTGTCCAGGTCCAGCAGGATGACCCGGGCGCCCAGCGCCTCGGCCCTTTCCACCAGCCCATGCTGGGCGACCTTCCCGCCACCCGACCGTGGGTTCATGATCAGCACGGGTCGGTTGGGCGGCCGTACGGAACGCGAGCGCATGCCGTGCGGTCGGCGCCGACGACGCAGCGCGCTCCTGGCGCAGGCCAGCGCCGCGGCCCATGCGCCGAGCGCCGCCACCGCGTACAGCCACAGCCCCGAGACGGCGTACAGGACGAGAACGCCCACCGGCGCGGCGATGGCCAGAAGCGCGCCGAACAGCCGCGGCAGTCCCCGGTGCGCCAGTGCCCACCAGATGCCGGCGCCGGCCAGCCCCAGTCCGCCCAGCCCGAGCAGCAGGATGAGGATCTGGCCCGCACCCGCCACCACGGCCGCGACGGCACCCGCCAGACAGAGCAGTGCGAGCCGGGCCAGGGCCCGCGCCCGTCCGTCGGAGCCGCCCGGTTCCGTGCGGTTCGAGGGGGCCGTGTTCATGATGCTCCGGGAGATTCGCGAGATCCCAGGTCTGGGCTGGTAGGTGCCATTCTCTCCGCAAAGATCGCCCGACCGCAGTCCCTTTGCTCCGCCGCGGTGCCAGTTGCGCAGCTCCGCTGCCGCGAAAGCGGTCGGCGCGGCACGATGAAGAGGCGCGGAACCGCGCGGGCCGGCTCGTTGGACGGCGACTCCCGGAGTGCGGCGGGCTCCGGTGACAGCGCCCCCCGGTCAGGTAACGGCGGCCCGGGTCGAGGTCGTCGCCCGCGGCTTCCCGCCGCCGGACGCGTCCTGATCACCGTCGGCGACGCCCCGTCCCTCAGCCCCAACCTCCATCTCATGGACATCGCAGTGGTGGAGCGTCGTCGCGCGCTCGGACCGCGACACCTGCGACCGGGACCTGGTCACGGACGCGCCCCGGATCCTCACGGCGGCGGACGACCTCAGCCCCGAGGCGAAACGCCTGGCCGCCGCCGACGCCGGGGTCAGGCCGGGTACGGCGAAGCCGGCATCTTCTGCTCGGCGGCCCAGGAGGCGAGGATGCGCAGCCGGTCGTGCGTGGGTGAACCGGGGGCGGCGGTCCAGACCGTCAGATGCTGGTCGGGATCGGTGTTGGCGGTCAACGTGTCCCAGTCCAGGACCAGTTCACCCACCACCGGATGGTTGAGGGTCTTCGTTCCGACCGTCGGGGCGGCCGCCCGGTGCGCGCCCCACCCCTTCGCGAACTGGACGTCCCTGGTGGACAGTTCACCCACCAGCTCGATCAGCCGCGGATCCTCGGGATACTTCGCCGCCTCCATCCGCAGCTGCGCCACGGAGATCTGGGCCGAGGCCTCCCAGTCGGCGTACAGGGTGCGCATCGCCGGTTCGGTGAACTGGATGCGCGGGTGGTTGCGGTGCCTCTCCGGGATCCGGGAGAAGTCGATGACCAGGGCCGCGGCCAGCGCGTTCCACGCCAGGATGTCCCCACGCCTGCCCTGCACGAGCGCGGGGGTGGCCGTCAGGTCGTCCAGGACCCGCTGGAGCTGGGGCTGGACCTTCTGCCGGCCCCGGCGGCGGGTGCGCACGGCCGGCTTGCCCGCGAGCTGGAAGAGGTAGCCGCGCTCGTCGTCGTCCAGAAGGAGTACCCGGGCCAGGACGTCGAGCACGGGCGCCGACGCCTGCATCCGGCCCTGTTCGAGCCGCGTGTAGTAGTCGGTGCTGATGGAGGCGAGCTGGGCGACCTCCTCGCGGCGGAGCCCGGCGACCCGGCGGACGCGACCCGTCTCCGGCAGCCCGACCGTCCGCGGGCTCAGTTCCGAGCGGCGCCTCTTGAGGAATTCTCCCAGCTCATTGAGGGGACAGTTCGTCATCGGCTCGTTCGCCACCTCCGACAACACCTGCGCCAACTGCCGGGCGGGCTACCAGTCCAACTGTGTGTCCGGTGTCATCGCGGCCAGGGAACTCGGCGCCGAGCGGATCATCACGATGAGCCACCACGCGGACCGGCAGAAGCTCGCCCTGGAGTTCGGCGCCACCGACGCCAGGAGCTGTTCTTCTCCCACGTCGGCCTGCGCGGCGGCCCGGCACCGGTACGCGGCTATCTGCCCGACCTGAAGCCCTGACGCCCGAACGAGTCACCGGCGGCACAAGCAACGCTCGACGCCACCCGGGCCGAACCGGTCACCGACGAGCAGGACGGCGATCCTCGCCCCCGTCGTCGCCGGCGGCACGGGGGAGGGGCCGCAGCACCAGTAGGGACTCCTCCCGCCGGGCCGCCATCACAAAGCCGAACCGGTCGGCCTCCAGGCACAGTTCGACGTCGTCCGGATGAACTCCGCGGTATCCGCGCCGCACTCCGTCGGCGAGTTCGTCCGCGGCCCTAGAGGCCCGCGCCCGGCGGAGGTACGGGCCCGCCTCGATGTCGCTGTCGGTGACGCGCCGCCCGATGTACTCGGCGCAGGCCAGGTCCTCGTCGGCCCGTCCGGCCTCGCCCGTGACGACGAACGTCACCGGCTCCCGCCCCTCGGCGCGCAGGAACCGCGCCGTCGCGCCCGCCACCACGAAACTCGCGCACAGCACCAGCGGCGCGTCGGCGACCGCGAGCGCGCCCACGGTTCCGGCCGTCGTCTTCTGCACCACCGTACGACCGGCCAGCTCCGCCGATCTGACGAGTCCCGGCGAGTTCACCGCGTCGAACCCCGCCGCCGGAGGCCCGTCTTTCAGCGCCAGCCACCCCGGAGAAGCCGCCTTCAACGCCAGCGCCTCCTCCTGCGAGGAGGCCAGGACGATCCGCTCCGCACCCCGCGCGAAGGCCCAGGCGGCCACGGTGAAGGCCCGCATCACGTCGATCACGACCGCGACGCGTGGAACGTCGGTGAGCTCCCCGATGCCGACGAATCGATGATGCATTCCCCCAGTCTGGCCGAGACCGGTCCGGGGCCGTCGATCGAATCGGTGTTCCCATTAGGGTGAGGGGTGGGTTATGGTCACATTGCGTAAGGATCTTGTACGGAGGTGCCCCGGATGGAGAACACCGCGCCCGCCCGCCGGGGCCGTCCCCCGGGGCCCCGGGTCGCCGAAGGAGAGCTGACGAGCCGCCAGGCGGCCATCGTCCGCTACATCACCGAGACGGTCGCCCGGCAGGGCTACCCGCCGTCGATGCGGGAGATCGGCCACGCCGTGGAACTCGCCAGTACGTCCTCGGTGGCCCACCAGCTGATGGTGCTGGAGCGCAAGGGCGTCCTCTACCGCGACCCCCACACCCCCCGCGCCTACCAGGTCCGCCCCTCATGGGCGCCCGACCTGGGCCACCGCGGCGCGGAACCCGTCGAGGTGCCCCTCGTCGGCCGGATCGCGGCGGGCGCACCGCTGCTCGCCGACGAGATGGTGGAGGACGTCTACTCCCTGCCCCGGCAGGTGGTGGGCGACGGCGACCTGTTCGCCCTCACGGTGTCCGGCGACTCGATGATCGGGGCGGCGATCTGCGACGGCGACATCGTGACCGTCAGACGCCAGGACAGCGCCGACCACGGAGACATCGTCGCCGCGCTCCTGGAGGACGAGGCCACCGTGAAGGTGCTCCGCCGCCAGGACGGCCAGGTGTGGCTGATGCCCCGCAACCCCGCCTACCAGCCGATCCCGGGCGACCAGGCCCAGATCCTCGGCAAGGTGGTCGGAGTCCTGCGCGTCCTCTGACCGGCGACGACGGTCAGCCGGCGGGAGCGGACCTAGGCCCCGGCCTCGAAGTCCTCCTCGAAATAGCTGTCGTGCCGGACGCGGAACTCCTTCAGTTCCTCGCCGCCGCGCCGGCTCATCTCCGCCACCTGCTCGAAGTACTCCTCGCGCGGTGCGCCGGGGGAGAACAGCAGGAGCATGGACATGGGTTCGTCGGTCACGTTCTTGAAGGCGTGCAGGCCGCCGACGGGCACGTAGAGGAAGTCCCCCGGGCGGCCGGTGACCCACTTCTCGCCGTTGTAGAGCTCAAGCTCCCCGGAGAGGATGTAGAAGGACTCCGAGATCGCCTTGTGGAAGTGTGTCTTGGCGCCCGCGGACCGTGGCCCCAACTCGGCTTTGTAGAGCCCGAACTCACCGCCGGTCGACTCGTGCGTGGCGAGGTAGTGGGTGGCGCCGCCGGGCGAGGAGACGTCCGGCGGGGTGTCGGCCGGGCGGAAGGCCGCGTTCACCTCCCCCCTGTCGCCGTGGTAGCGGGGCTCCGGGTAGGCGAGGTACGACATGCTGCACTCCTTTGACGGTGTCTCACCGCAAAGGATGTCTCCCGCGTCAGGGTGACGGCATCAGGCTCGCGGCCGATCTTGGCCCGAGCCGGAACGAGGGCCGCGGACCTAGTACGGCGAAAACGAGCCGCGGGTGTCAGTCGCGGCGGCAGTGCAGGAACAGGTGGGGTTCTGGGCCCGCGTCCGGATGGTCGGGGGTGAAGGTGTGCTGGTGGCGGGACAGGACGGTGAGGCCGGCCGCCTCCACCACGGCGGTCACTTCCTCCTCGGCGAAGCTCGTCGCGCGGACCGGGCGGCCCATGAAGACCACCTCGACGTCCTCCACGTCCGCGGGCACCGTGGCCAGCACCAGATGCCCGCCGGGCTTCAGGGCCCCGGCCAGCCGGGCCAGCACGGCCGACTGCTCGGCACGGGTCATCTGCAACAGCGAGAAGAACACGCACACCCCGTCGAACACGTCGGCGTCGAGGGGCAGTTCACGGATGTCGGCGTGACGGAACTCGGCCTGAGGCACCTGACGGGCGGCGAGGTCGACCATGACGGGGGAGATGTCGACGCCCAGCACCGAGTGACCCGCCGCGACGAGGGCCGCGGCCGTGGGCCGTCCCGTGCCGCTGCCGACGTCCAGGACCCGGGCGGCGGGCGGCAGCCGCTCGGCCAGCCACTCCAGCGCGGCGAGGTGCGCGGGCGCGTGGGCGAACGCCTTCTCGTAGTCGGCGCCCAGCGCGTCGAACAGCACGGCGGCGGGCGGCCGTTGCTCGTCGTACGCCATCGTCGATGTCCCCTTCGCTCGTCGACCCGCATCGTCGCATCCGCCGTACACGTGCCACAACGGGTGCCCGATGCGCGTCCCCGGGCTCCGGGCAGGGGAGAATGGGCCGTACCCAACGGTCGACTCTTGCGGAGGAGCGGGGAAATGCAGGACGCGCGAGCGGGACAGGTCGCCGGGCCCGAGGACCTCATCGACGTGGCCCGGCTGGTCACGGCGTACTACGCGCTCCACCCCGACCCGGCCGAGCCCGGGCAGCGCGTGGCGTTCGGCACCTCGGGGCACCGCGGTTCGTCCCTCGCGGCGGCGTTCAACGAGGACCACATCGCCGCCACCAGCCAGGCCATCTGCGAGTACCGCGCGGCCCAGGGCACCGACGGCCCCCTCTTCCTCGGCGCCGACACCCACGCCCTGTCCGAACCCGCCCGGATCACGGCGCTGGAGGTGTTCGCCGCCAACGACGTCACCGTCCTCATCGACCAGACGGACGGCTACACGCCCACCCCGGCGGTGTCGCTCGCCATCCTCACCCACAACCGGGGCCGCACCTCCGGCCTCGCCGACGGCGTGGTGGTCACCCCCTCGCACAACCCGCCCGCCGACGGCGGCTTCAAGTACAACCCGCCGAGCGGCGGCCCGGCCGGCTCCGAGGCGACCTCCTGGATCCAGGACCGCGCCAACGAGATCATCCTCGGCGGCCTGAAGGACGTGCGCCGCGTCCCGTACGCCCGCGCCCTGGCCGCCTCCGGTACCGGTCGCCACGACTTCCTCGGCGCCTACGTCGCCGACCTGCCGAACGTCCTGGACCTGGACGCGATCCGGTCCGCCGGGGTGCGGATCGGCGCCGATCCGCTGGGCGGCGCCTCGGTCGCCTACTGGGGCCGGATCGCCGAGCAGCACCGGCTCGACCTCACGGTGGTGAACCCGCTCACCGATCCCACCTGGCGTTTCATGACGCTCGACTGGGACGGCAAGATCCGCATGGACTGCTCCTCGCCGTACGCCATGGCCTCGCTCATCGAGCAGCGCGACCGCTTCGACATCGCCACCGGGAACGACGCCGACGCCGACCGGCACGGCATCGTCACGCCGGACGGGGGCCTGATGAACCCCAACCACTATCTGGCGGTGGCGATCTCCTACCTGTTCTCGCACCGCGAGCAGTGGCCGGCGGGGGCCGGTATCGGCAAGACGCTGGTGTCGTCCAGCATGATCGACCGGGTCGCGGCGGACGTCGGCCGGGAGCTGGTCGAAGTGCCGGTCGGCTTCAAGTGGTTCGTGGACGGCCTCTCCGACGGCACGCTCGGCTTCGGCGGCGAGGAGTCGGCCGGCGCCTCCTTCCTGCGCCGCGACGGCTCGGTGTGGACCACCGACAAGGACGGCATCCTGCTCGCCCTGCTCGCCTCCGAGATCACGGCGGTCACCGGCAAGACCCCCTCGAAGCACTACGCCGAGCTCACCGACCGCTTCGGCGCCCCCGCCTACGCGCGCGTCGACGCCCCCGCGACCCGCGAGGAGAAGGCACTGCTCGCCAAGCTCTCCCCGCGCCAGGTCACCGCCGACACCCTCGCCGGCGAACCGGTCACCACGGTCCTCACCGAGGCGCCCGGCAACGGCGCCGCCCTCGGCGGCATCAAGGTCGGTACCGCCAACGCCTGGTTCGCGGCCCGCCCTTCGGGCACCGAGGACGTCTACAAGATCTACGGGGAGTCGTTCCTCGGCGCGGACCATCTGCGCCAGGTCCAGGAGGAGGCCAGGGCCGTGGTCCTGAACGCGCTGGGCAGCTGACCCGCGCGGGGGCGGTCGGCTTCAGGACTCCTTGCGGGTGAACGTCAGATGCGTGACCCCGCTGGGGGAGGGCGTGGACTCGACGTCGTACGCCTCCTCCAGAGCCTCCAGGCCGTCCCAGAGGCGTTCGCCCCGGCCGAGCAGGATCGGTACGACCACCACGTGCAGATGGTCGATGAGTCCTGCCGTGAGGAAGGCGCGGATAGTGGTGGCGCCCCCGCCGATGCGCACGTCCTGGCCGTCCGCGGCCTCGCGGGCCGTCGCCAGCGCTTCGGCGGGCGAGGTGTCGAGGAAGTGGAAGGTGGTCCCGCCCTCCATCTCGATCGACGGACGCGGGTGGTGGGTGAGGACGAAGGTCGGTGTGTGGAAGGGCGGGTTGGGACCCCACCAGCCCTTCCACTCCGGGTCCTTGTGCCACTCGGGGTGGCCGAACTTCCGGGAGCCCATGATCTCGGCGCCGATACCGGGCGTGAACTGCCGCACGAAGACGTCGTCGACGCCCCTGTTCCCGCCGGAGCGGCCGCTCGACTCGTGCCACCAGCGAGTCGCGAACATCCATTCGTGCAGTCGTTCACCGGCGTGACCGAACGGTGCGTCGAGGCTCTGCCCCTCACCGGTGGCGAAACCGTCGAGCGAGATCGCGAAGTTGTGGACGCGGGCGAGTGACATGGCGGGCGACTCCTCGTGTTCTTCCGGTCGGGCTTCGTCCTGGCTCCCTCCAGCATCGCCGAGCGAGCCGGAGAAAACCTGGGAACGCGCCCGCCAGCGCGTCGTCAGTCCACCAGCCCCTGCACGTACGGCACCAGCCGGACCGGCCCGGAGAGGCCGTACGCCTGACGGGCGGCCGTGCCGAAGACGGCCGGCTGGGCCACGCGGAGCCGGTTGATGAGGGGCGTCGCCACCTCCACCTCGATCACGTTGCTCCCGGGCCGCAGATGGCCGCCGAGGTCGACGACCGGGTGGAGCCGGTCGGCGGGGGCCAGCCGGGTGCCGTTCACGGTGACCCGGAACGTGTCGCTGACCACGCCCAGTTCGAGGTGCGCCCCGTGTGCGGCGGACCAGTCGGCGGGCAGGGTCACGGTGGTGCGGTAGCGGCCGATGCCGGCGGAGTCGGCCAGTTCGGGGATCTGCGACCAGGGGAGCAGGGCGTCGAGGGAGAGCGTGCGCCGGACGACGTCGGTGTCGGCCGGTCCGGCGCCGGGAGTCCAGTCCTCGACGTCGAGCCGCCAACTGGCCAGGGACACCGGCGCGGGCACGGCGGGCAGGGTGGTGGTGACCGTACGGCCGCGGGACAGCCGGGTGGTGTACGTGCCCGCGGCGGTGGCCCGGACGGCCAGACCGCGGCCGGTGAAGAGCACGCTGTCGGCGTCGCTCGCCACGGCGTGCTGCCGATCGCCGTTGCGGTCGCCGAAGAGGCCGGGGCGGCCGAGGGCGACGACCGTGGCCTGCCCGGGTTCGAGGGTGACGCGCAGGGTGATGCCGTCGTCGTCCTCGGTGTAGCGGCCGATCCGGGTGACCTCGCCCGTCCATGGATCGAGGAGGTACGGGACGGTCGTGCCGCGTCTGGTCGGGCGCAGGGTGACGGCGTGGTCGATGGCGGCGACGGGCGGCTTGACGGTCTCGGCGTGCTTGCCGTTGCAGAGGTAGAACAGGTCGGTGTCGCCGCTGACGCGGTGGAAGTTGAGCAGGGTCGAGGAGGTGGCGTACCGGGCGTCCGGAGCGACACCGAGGGCGGCGAGCGCGTCGCCGACGGCGGCCTTGTCGGTGACCCTTGTGACGTTCGGCAGGGCGAGGAGGCTCGCGAGGACCTCCCGCAGTCGCCCTGTCTCGTCCGCGCCGGGCACGCCCGGGGTCAGGGCCTGGTCGAAGGCGCCGAGCAGGACCATGGGCAGCCCGTCCTGGGCCAGGTTCAGCAGCTTGCGGGCGTCGGCGAGGGCCAGGGTCGGGGTCGAGGAGTAGAAGAAGTCCCCCTCGACGAACAGTGCTTTGTAGGCGGGGCCGTCGGGGGCCAACCGGCCTCCTGCGACACGGGCGCCCGGCAGGTCGAGGAGCGGTCCGCTGAGGAACTGGTGGGTCCAGCCGAGCGGGACGCCGGACGCGGTGAACCAGGAGGCGCCGATGCCGGTGGCGGTGTAGCCGGTCTGCCGGAAGACGGCCACGTCGACCCGCGGGGTGCCGGTCTGGAGCACCTGGTGGACCCGGCCGAGATAGCCCGCGATGTCGGGAGCGTGCCGCCAGGTCGGCTGTCTCGGGCCCCATGACTCGCCGTAGCCGGGGGCGCCGTTGTACGGGCTGAAGGCGGCGAAGCCCGGCCAGCTCACGCCGGGGGCGGTGGCGTACGAGAAGCCGTGCACCACCGTCTGGTTGACACCGGCCGCGTAGGCGCCGCCCATGGTGCGCAGGAACCGGTCCCAGGTCGTGCTGTAGGCCGAGCCGTTGTAGGCGCCCGCCTCACAGGACAGCACGGTGTGCCCGGCCATGTCCCGGCCGCCCGCGAGACAGCGGTAGTCGTCGAGGTTCTTGAAGCCGAGCGACTCCCCCTCGGGGATGTCGAGGAGCGCGGCCGACGCGATGGCGTCGGTCTGGAGGCCGTACGGCTGCGACCGCAACTCCATGCCGAGGGAGTGCGCCCAGTCCCGCAGGGCGGTGACGTGGTGGGTGTTGAACAAGTGGGAGACGGTTTCCCAGAAGTCGTGCCGGATCTGCCGGGTGACCTGCGCCTCGAAGGCGAAGACCTGATTGCTCTTGTCCAGGACGAGAGCCGGGAGGTACGGCAGCAGGGAACGGCCGGTGCGCTCCTCGAAGACCTCGGGCAGCGCCCGGGTCCACACGAGGGAGTCGGTCTCCAGCTCCACGGAGTCCTCGAAGAAGGCACCGCCGGCGGCCCGGAGCAGCCTGCGCACGGGGCCGGTGAGCACGGAACGCTCCCAGAAGCCGGTGACGGCGGCGGTGCCGGCCGGGCTGAAGTGGTCGACCACGTAGGCGGCCGGGGCGGAGTGCGGGCCCGACTCGGGCTGTTGGGCGGTGCCGCGCTGCCAGTACGAGATCAGCACCCAGTCGCCCTCGGCCGGCGCCGTCCAGGTGAGTGCGCCGTCCGCCACGGCGGCGGTGAGGTCCTGGACACTGGCGAGGTCGAGGCCGGTCTCCTTGCGGGTCGCGTTGGCGGGCTCGACGCGGGCCGCCTGGACGGCGAGCAGCGTGCGCGAGGTGACGCCGCTCGCGGCGGCGCGTACGGGTTCGGGCACCGGGCCCTGGTAGGTGGTGCCGGCGGGCACGGAGGCGCGGCCGTAGGCGAGTTCGCGGGCGGCGGCCTCGTCGTCGGGGGTGACGCCGGGGACGGCGACGGGCCAGCTGGGGCCGAGCGTGAGGTCCACGGTCAGGCCCCGGCGGGCGGCCTGCCGCAGGGCGGCTTCGACGCCCTCCCGCCACGGGTCGCTGCCCCAGCCGTGGTGTGCGGTGTCGAGGACGGACTTGTCCTTGATGCTGTGGTGCACGGCGGCGATCTCGGCCCCGCCGAAGCCGGCGTCGGCGATCTGGTCGATCTCGCGGGCGATCTCCACCGGGTCGACGAGACCGTCCGGCCACCACCAGCGGAACCGGGGACGCACGGAGCGAGGCGGCGTGCCGAACCAGTCGCCGGACAGCCGCTGCGGGCCGTTCAGCGGTACGGCACCGGCGTGCGCCGCGCCCGCCACGGTGAGGGCCGTGGCCGCGCCCGCGGCCAGCACGGTACGCCGGGATATCCCGCCAGGCCGCGGAACGGGCTTCTGCATGGTGCGCCCCAATCGCTGTATTGAAACGATTCAATATGCCGTAAACGCCGGAACGCTAAGTGCGCGATCCCGTCGGAGTCAAGATCCGTGCGAGGAGCAACCGGCTTGTGCGCGTCGCGATGAGTTTCGCGGCGTCCGGCGGTCTTACTGTCGAACCCCGCACCGAGGAGGACTTCTGATGCGCAGCGTGACCTACTCGATGAGCTGCTCCCTCGACGGCTACATCGTCGGGCCGGACGGCGGTTTCAACTGGACGGCACCGGACGAGGAGGTCTTCCGTTTCTGGATCGACGAGATCCGGCAGGTCGGCGTCCATCTGCTGGGCCGGCGGCTGTACGAGACGATGCTGTACTGGGAGTCGCCCGAGCAGGAGGCCTCGTTCGACGAGGCGGAGCAGGAGTGGGCCGCGCTCTGGAATCCGCTGCCCAAGGTGGTGTTCTCCACCACGCTGTCGGAGGTGCGGGGCCACGCCCGACTGGCCTCCGGCAGCGTGGCGCAGGAGATCGAGCGGCTGCGGGCCGAGCCGGGAGAGGGCGACATCGCGATCGGCGGGGCGACGCTCGCCGCCGAGGCGGCCGCGGCGGGCCTGATCGACGAGTACCAGGTCATGGTCTACCCGGTACTGGTCGGCGGCGGCACCCCGCTCTTTCCCCGGGAGGAGCGCCGGGTGGATCTCGAACTCGTCGAGACCCGCGCCATCGGGGCGGGTGTGGTGTACCTCCGCCACCGCGTGAAGCGTTAGCGGGCCGCCTGGCCGCCGAGTTGCTCGGCCAGGCCGACGAGGAGGTTCTCGGGGCCGCGGACATAGCAGAGCAGATAGCTGTCCTCGAACTGCTCGACCTCGCCGAGGAGTTCGGCGCCATGGGGGCGCAGTCGGGCGAGGGTGTCCTGGAGGTCGTCGACGGCGAACATGATGCGGCGCAGGCCCAGCGTGTTCACCGGTGCGGGCGCGGGTTCGGCGGTGAGCGCCTTCGGCGTGTGGAACTTCGTGAGCTCCAGTCGGCTG
>JABFXD010000338.1 GCA_013361925.1 Streptomyces sp.
GGGGCCGGGGGCGCGGCACGGGCGAGCTCGTTGACACGGGCGAGCGCGATGTCCGCACCGGTGGACCCCGTGCGCACCAACTGACCCAGCCGTCCCCTCAGTTCGCGGAAGGCCACCAGCCAGGAGACGCCGGCGTGGGTCAGCGGGGTGTCCGCCGGGACCAGCCCCGAGCCGACGATCCAGGCGCACAGCACCTCGACCGAGTCGAGCCGTTCGACGGGATGGGTGGTCGCGAGGAGATCGAGACAGATCCGCCCGGCGTCGAACCGCAGCTCGTACGGGGCCGCGGCCGTATCAAGTGCCATGTGCCTGTCACCGCCTAGGGGGTGCCGTGAGAAAACGGTTCCCTCTCACAGTGCCCTCCCGCCCGCGCCGCCGGAAGTCCCCGTACCGGCGAGGCGTACCGGTGGGACGTACCGGCGGGGCGTGGACGCAGGCGTATGGGGCTGGGCGTCTCGGCCATGTCGGCGGTGATCTCCGGCCCGTTGACTGGAGGGCATGACGAAGCAGAGCGGGACGACAGGCGCGGTACTGGGTGCGGCCACGGTCGCCATGGGGCTGATCGCGGGGACCTTCTACGTGTTCGCGTGCGCGGTGATGCCGGGCCTGGCCCGCAGCGACGACCGGGTCTACGTCGAGGTCATGCGGAACATCAACGACGTCATCCAGAACCCGGTGTTCATGCTGAGCTTCCTCGGGGCGCTGCTGCTGACCGGGGTGGCGGCGTGGCAGGGCCGGGGGCAGTCGCACCGCCGGTGGGTGTGGGCGGCCCTCGCCGCGTACGCCCTCGCCTTCCTGGTGACGGTCGCCTTCAACATCCCGTTGAACAACGGCCTGGACACCGCCGCCGATCCGGCCGCCGCCCGCGAGGAGTTCGAGGACGCGTGGCTGGCCTGGAACGTCGTACGGGCGGTGCTGTCGACGGTGGCGCTGGGCTGTCTGGCGAGGGCGCTGCTGGTGCGGGGGCGGTCCTACACGTCCGAGTACTTGGCGTCGGCGGCGGGGTCGAGGGCCAGTCGGTAACCCCGCTTCACCACCGTCTGGATCAGCTTCGGGGCGCCGAGCGAGGTGCGCAGGCGGGCCATGGCCGTCTCCACGGCGTGCTCGTCACGGCCCGCTCCGGGCAGCGCCCGCAGGAGTTCCGCGCGGGCGACCACCCAGCCCGGCCGCCGGGACAGCGCGCGCAGCAGCGACATCCCGGCCGGCGGTACGGGGCGCAGGGCGCCGTCGACGAGGACCGCGTGGCCGCGGATCTCGACCCGGTGGCCTGCGATGGGCAGGGTGCGGGCCCGGGCCGGGAGTTCCTGGCACAGGAGCTGGACGAGGGGGCCGAGGCGGAAGCGCTCGGGCTGGACGGTGTCGACGCCACGGGCCTGGAGCGGGAGTGCGGTGACCGGGCCCACGCAGGCCGGGAGGACGTCGTGGTTGAGGGCGGAGAGCAGTTCGGGGAGCAGTCCCCGCTCCTCGGCCCGGGTCAGCAGGGACGCGGCGGCGGGAGCGCTGGTGAAGGTGAGGGCGTCCAGGCCCCGGGAGACGGTGGCGTCCAGAAGACGGTCCACCGGCCCGATGTCCTCCGGCGGCATCCACCGGTAGACCGGCACCCCGAGCACCTCCGCTCCCGCGGCCCGGAGCGCCTCCACGAACCCGGGCAGCGGCTCGCCGTGCAGCTGGATGGCGATACGGCGGCCCTCGACGCCCTCCTCCAGGAGCCGGTCGAGCACCTCGGCCATGGACTCGGACGACGGCGACCAGTCCTCGGTCAGCCCGGCGGCCCGGACCGCGCCCTTCACCTTGGGTCCGCGCGCCAGCAGCTCGATGCCGCGCAGCCGCTGGAGCAGGTCCTCGCCCAGCCCCCAGCCGTCGGCGGCCTCGATCCAGCCCCGGAAACCGATCGCGGTCGTGGCGACCACGACGTCCGGTACCTCGTCGATGACCTGCTTGGTCGCGGCGAGCAGCTCGCTGTCGTCGGCGAGTTGCACGATCCGCAGGGCCGGTGCGTGCAGGACGGCGGCTCCCCGTCGCTGCAGCAGTGCGCCCAGCTCGTCGGCCCGGCGCGCGGCGGTCACCCCTACGGTGAAGCCGGCCAGGGGGCCGTGTTGTTCTGGTCGCTGCTCTTCGTCGTACATAACTCTCGTCCCGCACTCGAGTCGTTTGCACCTACACCGGCTGTGATGGCACCTGCATGCCGACCGAGCCTGTCAACGGTGCGTGACAGGCTCGGTTCGGCTTCATTGCGCCGGTGTTACGTCACACCTCGGCATAGCTGAGCTGCGGCTTCGTCTCGGCGGCTGCCGTCGTCTCGGCCTTGGCGGCCGTACGGCGAAGGTATACGGCCCAGGTCACCGCGAAGCAGAGGGCGTAGTAGACGAGGAAGGTGACGAAGGCGCCGGTGCCGGAGCCGTTCGACAGGAACGACTGGCGGAAGGCCAGGTTGATGCCCACCCCGCCGAGCGCGCCGACCGCTCCGATGAGGCCCATGGAGGCGCCGGAGAGCCGGCGGCCGTGGGCGGCGGCCTCGTCGCCCTGGAGCCCCTTGGCGAGGGCCTTGGCGTGGAAGATGCCGGGGATCATCTTGAACGTCGAGCCGTTGCCGAGCCCGCTGAGGACGAACAGCACCACGAAGACGGAGACGAACAGTCCCAGCGACTTCTCCTGGCTGGCGAAGATCAGCACACCGGTGGCGGCGGCCATGCCGACGTAGTTGTAGAGGGTGATCTTCGCGCCGCCGTACTTGTCGGCGAGCCAGCCGCCGAGCGGGCGGATCAGCGAGCCGAGCAGCGGGCCGATGAAGGTGA
>JABFXD010000884.1 GCA_013361925.1 Streptomyces sp.
GATCACACCGTTGCCCGCGACCCACAGGCCACGGGTGTTCCACACCCGGCTGAAGGTGTCGCAGACGCTCGTGCCGTCGTCCACGGCGCCCATGCGCGTGGTGCCCTGGTAGTGCAGTGAGCTGCCGGCGGGCAGCAGGAAGGGCGCCTCGCCGAGCGGTGTGCCGAGGGCGGCGCCGGCTTCGGCCACCGCCTTCCTGGCGCCCTCGATGCTGTCGAGGTCCCGGTCGGTGTAGCGGTAGTGGACAGCGATCTCCGGCATGCCGAAGGCGTCGGTGGCGGTGTCGGAGAACGTGACACGGTCCTCGGCGGTGATGTCCTTGGCGCAGAACCAGCCGAGGCCGACGATGCTGCCGGGCCGCACGGCGTCCTCGTCGGCGAGGGCGACCGGCGAGGCGTCGAGCTGCATGACCTGCCCGTGGAAGGGGTGTGCGGCGGTGAAGGGAACCCAGCTGACCCCGCTTTGGGGAACGATCCCGCCGTCCTCGGCGCGGGTGCGGCCGGTGACGCTGTCGTCGGTGGCCACGACGTCGTCGGGGAGCCGTACCGCGTGCACGATCTGGGGCTGGTCGTTGAGGTAGCGGCCCAGGGCGGCGGGGCGGATGCCGGAGGCGTGCAGCACCTGAGGGGTGCGCAGGGCGTCGGCCGCGACGACGACGGCGGACGCGGCGATCGTCGCCTCCTGTCCCGTCCCCACGTCGCGCACGCTCACGCCGGTCACGGCTCCGGTGTCGTGCAGCACACGCAGGCACAGACAGCTGTCGGCGATCTCGACCCTGCTGTCGCGCGCCGCCGGACCGAGGATCACGTCGGTGCCGCTCCAGGTGTGCGTGCCGTCCGCGCGGGGGGTGACGGCCAGCGGCATGGGGGCGACCCGGCGGGCGAGCGGGCGGCCGTGGTCGAAGCGGGCGGACAGTCGCTGTCGTACGACATCGGCGAACGGCGCCCGGTCGAAGGCGTGGGAGGTGACGTGGAGGAGTTCCTCGGCCCGGGTCAGATGGCCGTCCATCGCGTCGTCGGGGACACAGGCGATGCGTTCGCTGTCGCCGGGGCGGGGACAGGCGCCGGTCCAGTGGGCGCCCATGCCTCCGACGTTGGTGGAGACGGCGGCGGCCGGCAGCTCCGGGGTGTCGAGCAGGCGGGTGCCGGGACGGCCGGGCCGGGCGGGGGCGGGGCCTTCGGCGGCGCGTTGGGCCCGGGCGCGCAGATCGTCGTCGGCGATGTTCTTGACGTGTCCGCCGGGCGGGTCGCCGAGCTTCGGTCCGGCGTCGAGAAGCAGGATCCGGGCGTCGGGGCACTGCTCGAAGACCTCGCGGACGTACGTACTGCCCGTGGGGCCGCTGCCCACCACGACGACGTCGTAGGCGGAGGAGACGGGGAGGGACATGGTGGGGCTCCTGGGTCTGGTCAGCCGGTGACGAGCGGGCGCAGCGTGTGGTGGGCGATGGCCAGTCCCCGGCACACCTGCTCGGGCGTGCCGCCCCACAGGGGGTCCTCGTGTTCCACGGACAGGGTCCCGGTGAAGCCCGACTCGTAGAGCCGGTCCACCACGCGGGCCCAGTCGACCTGGCCGCGGCCCGGCACGCGGTAGCGCCACCAGCCGGTCGCCCACGGGTCGCCCCGCTTGTCGGTGGTGCCGAAGAACCCGTAGCGGTTGCGGGCCACGAGGTCGATCTCGATGTCCTTGGCCTGGGCGTGGGCGATGCGGTCGGCGTAGGGGGCGATGGTGGCGACCGGGTCGATGCCGAGCCACATCAGGTGGGAGGGGTCCCAGTTGAGGTGGAGGCCGAGGGAGAACATCCACTCCCACAGCTCGGGCGAGTAGGCGATGTTGCCCGGGTGGCCGTCGGGGTGCCAGCCCTCCATCACACAGTTCTCGATCACGAGGGAGACGCCGCGCTCGCCCGCGTACTCGACGAGTTCGGGCAGGATCCGCTCCGCCTCGCGCTGGTTGTCGGGGACGCTGCGGGCCGGGTCCCGGCCGATGAAGGTGCCCACGTAGGGGACACCGAGGGTCTGTGCGGCGTCGATCGCGTGCCTGAGGTGGGTGCGGATCTCCGCCCGGCGGCGGGGGTCGGGGTGCAGGTTGTTCTCGTAGTAGGCCAGTGCCGAGATGCCGAGGCCGCTGCGCTCCAGCACCGACCGGACCCGGTCCTCCTCGCCCGCGCCGAGGTGGGCTACGTCGATGTGCGCGGCCTCGAAGTCACGGCTTCCCGTGCCCGGCCAGACGGCGACTTCCAGGCGTTCGTAGCCGGTCCCGGCGGCCCAGGTCGCGATGCGGTCCAGGGACCAGGTGGGCAGACAGGCGGTGAGCATGCCGAGGTTCACGGGGCGATCTCCGTCCAGGTGGAGCCGTCGGCTGCGGAGCGGACCACGGCCTCGGTCAGCCGGGCGGCGCGCAGGCCGTCGGCGAACGTGGGCAGGCCGTCCGGTGCGGCGCCCCGGATCGCGGCATGGGTGTCAGTGACGAAGTCGGCGAAGCACTCGCGGTAGCCCTGCGGATGTCCGGCGGGCAGGGCGTCGCCGCGTTCGCCGGGACGGGCGGGGTCGCGCAGCAGGGTCCGGTTCTCGGCTCGGCCGCCGATCCACAACCGCTCGGGATTCTCCTGGTCGAAGACGTAGGTGGCGTCGGGGCCGTCGAAGGAGAACCAGAGCCGGTTCTTGCGTCCGGCACTGGCCTGGCTGACCACCAGGGTGCCGATCGCGCCGGCGTCGGTGCGGAAGGTGACTGTCGCCCCGTCCTCGGTCGTGGAGCGCCGGCCCGCGCGGACCGGATGGGCGCTGCCGAGGGTGGCCTGGAGTGCGGTGACGCGCTGCCCGGTGACGAACTCCATGAGGTCGCACCAGTGCACCCCGATGTCGCCGAAGGCACGGCTGGCGCCGCCCAGGGCGGCGTCGGTGCGCCAGTTGTCCGCCGCGGGATCGGCGAGCCAGTCCTGAAGATAGGAGCCGTGCAGCAGCCACGGCGCGCGAGCGTCGGTGGCGATACGGGCGCGCGCCTGGCGTACGGCGGAGTAGAAGCGGTAGACGAACGGGACCGTGGCGACCCTGCCGACCCGTGCGGCCAGCTCGGTGAGGTCGGCGGCCTCGGCCACGGAGACGGCGAGGGGCTTTTCGCACACGACGTGCTTGCCCGCCTCCAGCGCCTGCCGGGCCATGGCGTGGTGCAGGTGGTTGGGGGTGCACAGGTGCACCACGTCGACGTCGGACGCGAGGACCTGCTCGAAGGTGGCCGGGGTGGCGTCCGGGAGGTCTGCCGCGAGGGACTTGGCCCGGTCGGGGGTGGATCCCGCGACCAGCGGCACCCGCCCTCCGGCGGCCAGGGTGGCCCGCGCATGGACCGAGCCCATGAATCCCGTGCCGACGACTGCGGCGCTGACCGGTGCTGTCATGTGGCGGCGTCCTCGCTCTGTGGTGCTGCGGAGCTGCTCTGGCTGCGATGCTCCGGCGAACGAGGTCACTATTGCACGCCACATACAAAAGTCGTCAAGCCTCCTCCACCCTCGCGGCAGAAGTGCGCGATGATGCAGGGCATGACGTCTCGTCCTCCCACCGCCGTCGATCACTTCGACGCCCTGTCCGCGGTCGTACGGATGGTCCGCTCGGGCCGCGCCCGGACCCGGCCCGAGCTGGGCTCCGCCTCGCTGCTGGGCCGCACCGTGATCTCCCAGCGGGTCGAGCAGGCCATCGACCTGGGGCTGCTGGAGGACGCGGAGACCGGCCCGTCCACGGGCGGCCGGGCGCCGCGGCAGCTGCGCTTCAACGCCCAGCGCGGTCTGGTGCTGTCCACGGTCCTGGGCGCCGCGGCGCTGGACGTGGCGGTCACCGATCTCGACGCGCGCGTCCTGGAGCACCGCCACCTGGAGTGGTCCGTCGCCAACGGCCCGCTGGAGACCCTGGACGTTCTCGGCGCCGTGTTCGCGGAGCTGCTCGCCACCCGCCCGGACACGCCCCTGTGGGCGGTGACCGTAGGCTTGCCGGGGCCGGTGGAGTTCGCCACGGGACGCCCCTCCCAGCCGCCGATCATGCCCGGCTGGGACGGCTTCGACCTGCGCGGACGCCTCCAGGAACGTCACCGCGTCCCGGTCTGGGTCGACAACGACGCCAACCTGCTGGCCCTCGGCGAAGCCCGCGCCGCCGGCTCGACCGACGAGGACATGATCTTCGTGAAGGTCGGCACGGGCATCGGCGCCGGCATCATCAGCGCAGGCCGCGTGCACCGCGGCAGCAAGGGCGCGGCCGGTGACATCGGCCACGCACGGGTCCTGGAGGACAACTCGGTGATGTGCCGCTGCGGGCGCACCGGATGCCTGGAGGCGCTCGCGGGCGGCTGGGCGCTGGCCCGCGACGCGGTGACCGCCGTCCACGAGGGGCGCAGCAGGTATCTGGCCGACCTCCACGCCGCGCACGGTGAGATCACCCCGGCCGACGTCGGCCGCGGGGCCGCACAGGGCGACGCATGGTGCCTGACGGCGGTGGCCCGCGCCGCGGAGCGCGTCGGCAGCCTCATGGCCACCCTGGTGAACTTCTACAACCCCGCGAGCCTGGTGTTCGGCGGCGGTGTGCTCACCGTCGGGGACGCCTTCCTGCGGGTCGTCGAGCACACGGTGCGCAGCCGTTCACTGCCCCTCGCGGCGACCGATCTGGTGATCCGTGGCTCCGGGCTGGGCGACCTCGGCGGCGTGATCGGCGGCACCCACCTGGCCGTCGAGGCGCTGCTGTCGGCCGACGGCATGGCCACCTGGACACCGCTGGGCACTCCGGGGGCGGTCGACCCGGGGCGCCTGGTGGCGGGGGCCTGAGACCCGTCGGAGGCGGGAGGACGGGCCGCACGGCGCATTCGGAGGCGCGGGGGACGGGCCGCACGGCACATCAGGGCACCGCACGGGGGAGATGCGCACACGTCGAGCACAGGTCGCTGCCTCGTGGGCCACAGGCTTTCCTCAAGGCATTGACTTCTGCTCGTCACATACATAAGTTCCGTCGACAAGCGGGCCGGGCCTGGACGAGTGCCCCGCCCGCCGTCAACGGCAGCCGCCCCGTCCCCGAACGATCCATGGGCGGCGTGCCCCTCCCCATCGAAGGGACTCGACGATGAGTGCCGCACCCTCCCCCGCCACCGGACTGGCCACCGGCGCCCCCGCCCCGGACCCCCGCCCGCCGGGCCGCGCCGCGCAGTTCGGTTACGGACTCGGAGACCTCGCGTCCAACCTCACCTGGACCACCCTCACGGCCTTCCTGCTGTTCTTCTACACCGACGTCGCCGCGCTGGCCGCGGCCACCGCCGGCACGATCCTCCTGGTGGGCCGGGTGGCGGACGCGGTCATCGACCCGGTCGTCGGACTCGCCGTCGACCGCACCCGCACCCGCTTCGGCCGGGCCCGCCCCTATCTGATCTTCGCGGCGCCGCTCCTGGCCGTCGCCTTCGTCCTCGCCTTCACCTCGGCGGGCAGCGGCACGACCGCGGCCGTCTGGGCCGGCGTCACCTTCGTCGCCGTCGGCATCTGCCACTCCCTGGTCAACGTCCCCTACGGCGCGATGCTGCCGATGCTGACGGCGGACGACGACACCCGGCTGAAGATGAGCGGTTACCGGTTCGTGGGCGCGTCCCTCGGCCTCATCGCGGTCTCGGTCGCGGTGATGCCGCTGGTTCTGTCGCTCGGCGGCGGCGATCTGCGCCGGGGCTTCACCGAGATGGCGATCGTCTTCGGCGTCGCGGGCACCCTGCTGTACTGGGTGGTCGCCGCGCTCTGCCGCGAGCAGGTCACCCTCTCCCCCGACCGGGCCAAGGCCCCGACCGGTCAGGCCCTCAGGGCCCTGGCCCGCAACCGGCACTGGCTCGGTGTCTGTCTCGCCTCGCTCGTGGCCTTCGTCCGCCTGGGAACGATCACCGCGGGGGCGGTCTACTACGCCCGCGACGTCCTCCAGGACGCCTGGTCCACCAGCTACATCCTGCTCGCCTTCGCCGTCTCCGCCCTCGCCGGCTCCCTCGTCACCCCCTGGGTGCTGCGGCGGCTCGGCAAGCGCCGCGGCATCGTGATCGGCCTGATCGTCACCGCGGTGCTGTACGCCCTGCTCTTCCCGCTGCACCACAGCCCCGCCGCGTTCCTCACCGTCTTCCTGCTGGCCAACCTCCTCGGCGGGTTCGGGTTCGTCGCGGCCCCGGCGCTGGTCTCCGACACCATCGACCACCACGAGACGGTCGCCGGACGCCGGGACGAGGGCCTGCTCTACGCGGGCTACAGCTTCGCCACCAAGGTGGGCACCGCCCTCGGCGGCTCGCTGTTCGCCTGGGCCCTGGCCTGGGGCGGCTACCACGCCGACCAGGTCAGCGCCCACGCCGCGCAGGCCATCGAGTGGGCCTTCGTCGGTCTCCCGCTGGTGCTCTGCCTGGTCCAGGCCGCCTGCATGGCCCTCTACGACCTCGAACGCCCGGCACTCGTAGCCGCACCCACCGACTGAACGGAACGCCCCGCCCCTGTGGCGCCGCTCCCGTCATCTCCCGCAGTCCAGAAAGGACGAGCCCACCGTGCTCGAACGCTCCGTCATCCAGCAGCGCGGTTTCCGCAACGTCGTCGACAACGGCGCCGTCACCGGATTCCAGTTGCACCTGCGCAACCCCAACTACCGCGGTATCTCCGGGAGTCTGGTCGACGGGGCCGAGGTCGTCGTCGACGGGCAGTCCTACCCGGCCGAGTCGTCCCTGTGGACCTTCCAGGGCCGTACCTTCACCCTCGCCGAGCTGCGCGGCTCCACCGACGTGCGCTGGCCGCTCGACGAGACGGCCGTGGTCACCGTCCCCCGCCCGGGCGGCCTGACTCCCGGCACCCACCGCATCGAGGTGGCCGTACATCTGCGCCGCCCCTACATCCCCGAGGTCGCCGGCCCCTCCGTCTTCCGGGCGGCCACCACCGGAACCATCGTCCCCGGCCCTCGCCCCGCCGACGGCCTCAAGTACGGGGTGTCGCTCTACAGTTACTCGGGCGACCTCTACACCTCGATGAGCCTCCAGGACGCCATGGCCGACATCGCGGATCTCGGCGCCACCGGGATCGAGATCCTGGGCGAGGGCAACATCCCCGGCTACCCGCGGCCCGGCACCGAGTGGATCCGCGCGTGGCACAACCTCCTGGATCAGTACGGGCTCACCCCGACCAACTACGGCTCCTGGGTCGACACGGCGATGTGGCGCGACCGCGACCTCACCGTCCAGGAGGGGCAGGCGCAGTTGGAGACGGACCTGAGGCTGGCCAAGGAACTCGGATTCACCTCCGTACGCCCGAAGTTCGGCGTCGTCTCAGCCGACCTCGAACCCCATCCGATCTGGCGCCCCGCGGTCGAACGGGTCCTCGACCTCGCCGCCGACCTCGACATCGTCATCTGCCCGGAGATCCACAGCCCCACCCCGATCCAGCACCCGGTGACCCAGGGATATCTGGACTTCATCGAGCACACCGGCAGCAAGCACTTCAAGCTGCTCATCGACACCGGCATCTTCCAGACGGCCCCGGTGGACGACGGTCACGAGGGCTTCGAGGGCAAGAAGCGCCCCCCGTTCCTGGAGCCCCTGGCCGTTCCGATGGCCGACCTCGTGGAGGTGCTCCCCCATGTGCACTTCATCCAGGCGAAGTTCTTCGAGATCGACGACGACCTCAACGACCTGCACCTGCCCTGGCGCGACATCGTCGCCACCCTGCGGGACGCCGGGTGGAGCGGCTGGCTGTCCAGCGAGTACGAGGGCCGCCGCGAGCCCTACCGCGGACGGGACCAGGTACGGCGCCAACACGCCCTGCTGCGGTCCCTGACCGGCTGAGGCCGAAGGCGCTCGCGGCGACTGGTGATTCCGCCGATGTCGGCCGCCTCCCGCCCCACGACATTGGTCGGGTCAAACACCCGCACCCTCGTTGGGAGGGCTCCATGAGCCGTCGTTCAGCACGTCGACTTACCGGCGCCGTAGCGGCCGTGACCGCCGTGCTCGCCCTGTTCTCCTCGGCGACCGCGGCCGGCGCGGCCGACGCGACCGACCGCACGAGCGGCATCGCCACCACCACCGCCTCCACCAGGTCGGCCGACGCCGCCACCGGGACCCTGTCGACCAGCACACCGGTCGTCTTCGTGCACGGATACACCGGCAGCGCGTCCAACTGGGTCACCGCCATGAGCGTCTTCCGGCTCAACGGCTGGTCCAGCTCGAACCTGTTCGCCTACGAGTACAACTCCTACGGCAACAACATCACCAACGCGCAGGGCCTGGCGACCTTCGTCAACAACGTCAAGTCGCGGACCGGCGCGAGCAAGGTCGCCCTCGTCAACCACTCCATGGGCGGCCTGGTCAGCCAGTACTACCTGAAGGTCCTGGGCGGCAACACCAGCGTCAGCCACCTCGCCTCGATCGCCGGCGCCAACCACGGGACCACGTACGCCAGTGCCTGTCTGGTCTACACGACCTGCCAGCAGATGTACCCCGGTTCCTCGTTCATCGCCCAGATCACCTCGGGCGACGAGACGCCGGGGAGCACGAAGTACGCCACCTGGTACTCGCCGTGCGACGGCGTCATCATCCCGTACACCAGCACCCGCCTGGACGGCGCCACCAACAACCCCGTGGCCTGCCAGACCCACATCGGCTTCCTCACCGACACCTCGGTGCTCGGCGACATCGCCGACTTCGTCGCCTCCTGACCAAGGGGAACGGTCCGTCGACGGCACACCCCACAGGTGCCGTCGGCGGACCGGCGACGTTCCCGGAGCGGGCAGCGGACATGGCGCGCGCCGAAGCGGCGGCCGCACATTACTGAACCGTAACCTACCGGCGGGTACCCCGGGTAACCCGCTCGGCGCTACCGTCCTGACACCTCGTCTAAGAACGGCAACCGGAACAGCGGTGGGACGACCGCCTCCGCGCGCCCGCACCCCGCCCGACCGGCCCGTCAAGCGCCCGAGCCGCACATGAAGCTCGGCCTCCCCCAGCTCCGGAGGTCCCTCATGCCCGCACCCGTACGCCTCGCCGCCGTGGCCGTCACGGCCGCCGCCTGCCTCGGCGCCTCGACCGTCCCGGCCCTGGCCGCCGACGGCGGGGCCGTGGTCTCCCGCGGCGTCACCATCCCCACCTTCTACAACCCGCCCACCACGCTGCCCGACGCCAACGGCGCGCTCGTGCGCAGCGAACCGCTGCCGCTCGCGCTGAGCCTGCCCGGCGTCGACGGCCCGCTGCCCGGCACGGCCACCCGGCTGATGTACCGGTCCACGGACTCCAACGGCCGCCCCATGGCGGTGACCGGCGCCTACATCGAGCCGTCCGCGGCCTGGCGGGGCACCGGCCCCCGGCCACTGGTCGCGCTGGCTCCCGGGACCATGGGGCAGGGCGACCAGTGCGCCGCCTCCCTCGGTCTCGAACACCCCCTCCAGCTCAACGGGGAGACCGTTTCCGTCGGTTACGAGGACCTGGCGATCTACCGTCTGCTCGCCAGAGGCATCGCCGTCGTGGTCACCGACTACGCCGGTCTCGGCGCCACGGACCGGCTGCACACGTACGTCAACCGGGTCGACGAGGCCCATGCCGTCCTGGACGCCGTCCGTGCCGCCCGCGCGCTCCCCGGCACCTCGCTCACCAGCGCCTCACGCGTGGCCCTGTTCGGCTACAGCCAGGGCGGAGGCGCCACCGCGGCGGCCGCCGAGGTCCGCTCCACCTACGCCCCCGACGTGGTCCTCGCCGGCACCTACGCGGGCGCACCGCCGGCCGACCTGACCGAGGTCACCAAGGCCATCGACGGCAGCGACCTCGCCGGTGCCCTGGGCTGGTCCGTCAACGGTTTCCTGCAGTCCGACCCGGCGCTCAAGCCGATCGCCGACGCCCACCTCAACGCGGCCGGCCGCGCGGCGCTGGACGACCTGTCCACCATGTGCGTGGGGGACGCGCTGTTCGCGTACAACTCGGCGCACAGCACCGCCTGGACGACCGACGGCAGGACCATCAGCGACGTCATCGCGGCCGAGCCCGCCCTCCAGGCATTCCTCGACGAGCAGCGCATCGGCACGACCCGCCCGAGCGGGCCGGTCCGGCTGGCGACGGGCACGAGCGACGACCTGGTACCGCACGCCCAGGCGCGCCAACTCGCCGTCGACTGGTGCCGGTTGGGCGGCAACGTGACCTACAGGCCCGTGATCCTGCCGAACGTGGGCCGCTCCCTCCTCAACCACTTCGCTCCCCTGCTCACCGACCAGGGCGACGCGATCTCCTGGCTGACCGACCGCCTCGACGGCAAGCCGGTGAATTCGGCCTGTGGTCTGCTGCCGTTGCAGCCCTGACCGGCGGTGACGGGCCGGGCCACCTATCCGGTGGCCCGGCCCGTCACCGCGCTGTGGACGACGTACGCGGCCGCCACGTCCAGGGCCGCGTGCCCGGTGGACTTGAAGACGGTGAGCTGGTCGGCGGTGCGCCGGCCGGGGGCCGAGCCGTCGAGGACCGCGCCCAGGAGGGTGACGGTGCGGTCCGCCGGCAGGTCCTGGAGCTCGTGGGCGCCGGAGGGCGGCGGGGTGCCGGCCGCTCCCGGCCACTCGGCGAAGAGCGTCGCGTCCCGGACGGTGGCGGCGTCGAGTTCATGCCCCTGGGAGGCGCCGACCGAGCTCACATGGGTGCCCGGTGCCAGCCAGTCGCGCCGGACGACGGGGCGGGTGGTGCCGGTGCAGCAGTACACGGTCGCCGCCTGCCGTACGGCGTCCTCGATGCCGTCGGCCGCGCGGCCGGCGGGGTGCAGGGCGGCCGTCGCGCGGACGGCCTCGGCATCGCGGCCCGCCACGGTGACGGGTTCGTCGGGCCTCAACGCGGCCAACAGGCCGACCTGGGCACGCGCCTGGACCCCGGTGCCGACGACCACGACGGGGCCGGGGCGAGCCAGGGCCAGGGCGCTGTGCGTGGCGGACGCGGCGGTGCGCCAGGCCGTGATGGGCTCGGCGTCCAGCACCGCCAGGGGCCGGCCGTCCTCGGCGTCGAAGAGGGCGACGATGCCGCGGTGGGTGCTGCGGCCGGGGTGTCCGGGATCGGCGAAGACCGTCACCAGTTTCGCGGCGAGGCCCTGTCCGGGAACGTATCCGGGCATGGCGCCGAGCAGCCCGTACGGGGTGAAGGCCGCGGTGCGCGGCGGCGCGGACGCCCGGTCCTGCGCCACGGCGACCAGTGCGTCCGCCACGGCGGCCATCAGGCGGTGCGGGTCGAGGGCCGCGAGCGTGGCGGCCTCGTCGAGAACCAGGACTCCCTTCATACGGCGGCCTCCGCGCCCGTGCGGGCGAGCAGCCCGCCCAGGGTGTCGACCGCCGAGGCGAGTGCCTCACGTACCGCGCGCAGGTGCTCTTCGTCGATCTCGGCGGCGGGTCCGACGACGGTGAGCGCGCAGACGGGCGCTCCGGGGGCTGGTACGACGGCTCGGCTGACGGACGCCACGAACTGGTCGTTGCGCCCGTGCTCGACGGCGAACCCCTCGGCCTCGGCCCGCGCGAGGTCGGCGAGCAGACCGGTGTCGCCGTCGAGCGGATGCCCTTGCGCCCGGGCGGCGTCCAGATAGGGCCCGCGCGCCTCGGGTGCGAGCGCGGCGACCAGGGCGAGCGGGCCGGCGAAGCGGTGGGCGGGCAGCCGGTCGCCGAGCAGAGTGCTGATCATCGCCAGGCGCTCCGGCCGGACCACGTCCACCACCCGCGAGCCGTCGCCCTCCAGCACCTGGAGGTTGGCCATCAGG